>JBFJTG010000013.1:0-48659 GCA_041625575.1 Litorivivens sp. | reverse complement strand
TGAAAACGGTCAGATTCAGAACGACGACCTGGTTACCATCAGTAAAAATGCCTGGGCGCAAAACCCGATCTTCAAGGGTTCTTCGCTGATGTGGATTGAGGTGGGCAAGCAGGTGACACTGGGTGATCTGCATCGCGGCATTGTGGTTTCTTCCGGCAACGACTCAAGTGTGGCGGTTGCAGAATACATTGCCGGTAGTGAGTCGGCCTTTGCCGAGGTTATGAACCAGCACGCAGTGCAGCTGGGTATGAAAAATAGTCACTTCGTGAATTCTCATGGCCTGCCTGACGACAATCACTACTCATCGGCACGCGATATGGCGCTCCTGGCCAAGGGTATTTTGAAATACCCCCAGGAATATGCGCTCTACAGCGAAAAAGAATTTGTTTATAACGGCATCCGCCAGACCAACCGCAACCGGCTGCTGTGGAGTGATCCGACGGTAGACGGCTTAAAAACCGGCCATACTGAAGCTGCAGGTTATTGTCTGGTGGCCTCGGCCGAGCGCGAAGGCATGCGCCTGATCTCGGTTGTCATGGGCACAAGCAGTGAGTCTGCCCGGGAGCGAGAAACGCAAAGATTGCTGGCTTACGGTTTCCGCTTTTTCGAAACACATCACCTTTATACCGCAGGCACTGAGTTGAGCAAGGCCCGTGTATGGCAGGGCGCAGCTGACGAAGTTTCTCTGGGTGTAAAAAAGGATGTCTATCTCACAATTCCACGCGGCAAGCACGACCAGCTGCAGGCCTCCCTCAGCGTCGACGAAGTGCTGACGGCTCCTATTGCCGATGGCAGTGAATACGGTGAGCTTGTTGTTTCCCTGGATGGTAAAGAAGTGGTGCGCGCCCCCTTGGTGGCCTTGCAGCCTGTCGAGCAGGGTGGCTTGGTTAAGCGCCTGTGGGATGCCATTGTCCTGTTTGTACTCAATCTTATTGGTCAGTAGCGTGTCGGATCCTAAAACGCCCGAAACAGAAGCCCCGAAGATAGAGTTCCCCTGCGCTTATCCCATCAAGGTGGTAGGCGACAACGGGCCGGATTTTCGTGACATGGTGGTGCAGGTCATGAGAGAGTTTTGCGGGCCGATTAACGACGAGGATGTGTCGGTTCGCTTGAGTCGCACCGGTAAATATTCGTCGGTGGCTGTGACCATTACGGCCACCGGAGAGCCGCAACTTCAGGCCATATTTGAAGCCTTGAAAGCGACCGGTCGCGTACAGATGGTACTGTAATGCAGGCGCTCACCGTGCGCTGGTTGGGGCGACAAGCCTATGAGCCCACTTGGCGTGCAATGCAGGCTTATACGGATCAACGTGACGCCAATAGCGCCGACGAACTGTGGTTGCTGGAACATCCCCCCGTTTTTACCCAGGGTCAGGCTGGCAAAGCCGAGCACCTGCTGGCGCCGGGGGATATTCCTGTGGTGCAGGTGGATCGCGGTGGTCAGGTGACCTATCACGGACCGGGGCAGTTGGTCGGCTATGTGCTGATGGATCTTAAGCGCGCCGGCATCGGTATACGCCAGTTGGTGAGCCACATCGAAAACTCTTTGGTCGAACTACTGGCAGAATTTTCACTGGGCTCTAGCCCGCGGGCGGATGCGCCCGGCGTTTACCTTGGTAACGGTGCAAAAATTGCGCAGCTGGGATTGCGCGTGCGTCGCGGTTGCACTTTTCACGGTCTCAGCCTGAATGTCGATATGGATTTGTCGGTTTTTCAGCGCATAAACCCCTGCGGTCACGCGGGTATGGCGGTGACTGATATCGCCAGTTCCACGGGCAAGAGTCCTGATTTTGATGATGTGGCGGCACGGCTGACGGCGATATTTGCCCGGACATTGGGTTATGCGCATGTCGATCAGGTGTACAATGCCGGTTTTCCGCCCAGTTCCGAGGTAGCACATGACTGATTCCACAAGGCCGACAAATTCTCGTGCCAATGGCCGAGCAGCGCCTAAGCCCGTTGTGCAGGGCGAGAAATTGCGCGGTGCGGACAAGGTCTCGCGCATACCGGTCAAGGTCATCCCTACCACCGAACTACCCGTGAAACCGAGCTGGTTGAGGGTGAAAGTGCCCATAGGCCCGGAAGTGGCGCGCATTAAAGGAGTCTTGCGACGTCACAAACTCGCCTCGGTGTGTGAAGAGGCGCAGTGTCCGAATCTGGGTGAGTGTTTTAGCGGCGGAACCGCCACCTTTATGATTATGGGCGAGATATGCACTCGCCGGTGTCCTTTTTGCGATGTGGCCCATGGTCGTCCCAATGCCTTGGACGAGAACGAGCCGCGTGAGCTGGCCGAAGCCATTGCCGAAATGGCGCTCAAATACGTGGTGATTACCTCGGTGGACCGCGACGATTTGAAAGACGGCGGCGCCGATCATTTCGCCCAGTGCATTCGTGAAACGCGGCGGCTTTCCCCCGGTATTCGGATCGAAGTCTTGGTGCCGGACTTCCGCGGTCGTATGGATATCGCTCTGGATATTATGGCGGCCGAGCCGCCAGATGTGTTCAATCACAATCTGGAATCCGTTCCGAGCCTCTATCGAAAGATACGCCCGGGTTCCGATTATCAATGGTCGCTGGACTTGCTCAAGCGCTACAAAGAGCGTCGCCCCGAGGTTTTGACCAAGTCTGGCCTGATGCTTGGTCTCGGTGAGACGGGCGACGAGCTGGTACAGGTCATGAAGGATATGCGTGCCCACGATATCGATATGATCACGATGGGGCAGTATTTGCAGCCCAGCCGTGATCACTTGCCGATTGATCGTTTCGTGACACCGGATGAGTTCGAGGAGTTTGGCCGTATAGCCAAAGATCTGGGCTTTAAAAGTGTGGCCAGCGGCCCGCTGGTACGATCGTCCTATCATGCCGACAAGCAGGTTGATCTCAGCCTCCTGATGGGCAAAGCCTGAACGCGGCGCTTTTACGCGCCGCATGCTGTATTGAATTTTTCTCAGCTCCCGGGCTTATTCTCGCCGGATACCATCGCTTTTAAATGTGGAATCTGGCCGTCTTCGGATTTATCCAATAACACATCGTTATAGTGGCGCTTACCCTGATGATGTTGATAATCCGGTTGATAGGCAAGCAAGATGCTTTGTCGGAAAGGCCCGGTTTTGCTTTGCGGCTCGGGAGCGGCGTGCATCACATCGCCGTAGTGGAGGGTGACCGAGCCGGCCTTGGCGTCGGCGCGCACGCCCCTTGGAGCATTCGGATCGGTGGCGTCGGCAAAGCCGAAGCTGGCCTTGTGAGAGCCGGGCAAAAAACGGAGGGCGCCGGCTTCATCAGTGGCGTCATAAAGATAGATACTAATGATTACGGTTGGACACATCAGTGCGTGGCCGCCCATGCCGCAGTCGCGGTGCCAAGGTAGATCGGATAAACCGGCGACCATGGACGGGTTTTTGAAAATCACGGTAACGCCATCCTGCTCATCGGGGTTGGCTGCTTTCAGTCCTTCCGGCATCGCGGCTTTTAGGCGTTGGATACGGGCATCATCATAGAGGTCATGTAGTTCGGCTATCGAGCCTGCGATTAGCACGCGGCACAAGACAGACTCGCCCAGGCTGTTCTTCCCCCACCAGGAGGTTTTGTCGCCCTCACGCGCCTGTTTATGTAGCTGGCTTGCGTATTCGCGAAAGCGTGTTAACTCCTGTGACGTAAATACATCGTGTACGACCAGATAGCCCAGAGTATCGAGCGCATTGCGCAATACCGCAGGGTCATCGTCCAGAGTAAAGCAGGCATCGGGCGCCACAAGTTCACCGTCGGCGCCGCGAAGGTCGGGGCTCTGTGGGTCATACACCGGAATGCCCTGATACAGCGCACGCAGTGCTGGCTCCCAGGCCATTAGCGTCATCGCGTCGCCCTGCTGGCAGTGAATGCGGTCGCCGTAAATCAGTGCGGGGGTGGATTCGATATCGTCGCTTAGACCAAGCCAGTCCTCGGCGCTTAGTTCGATCACGGCGTCTCCGTCTTGCGGGGCGTCGGTGTCTACGCGAAGTTGTACTCCGTCGTAACAAAAGCGGTAAGCCGCCGTTCGCTCAGGCGTTTGCAAATGGAGAACGGGTAGTCGCGGCTGCGCCTTTAATAAGGATTGAGTGTGAGCGGTAGAGGCGAGCTCGCACAGTGCTGAGTGACGTTGCTGCAGCTGAGCAAGCTGTGTAGCGAGTGCTTGGGTTGCGGGCATTGGAACACCTCTCCTTTTATAAGTCGAAAAGTCTCCCATAGAAGCGCTGTTCAGTACAGCGAGTGAGGATGCCGCCGGTTTGAATTATTAAGCTCGTTGCACTGGCGTTGCTTAGCCGCCGAGAACCTGATCATGAATTGGGAGCGGGGCGCCGGCAAGTTGGCAAACGAGTTGATCAATCATCTCCCAGGGATTGCCTGCACGTTGTCCCTTCTGACAAAGATCAATGTCCTGGGCAAAGGCGAGCAGGGAGGCAAGTTGCGTAAGGGGGAGTCTTTGTAAGGCCTGTTTATACAGCGGTTTGCGCTTGTCCCACACTTTGGCATTTTCGAGTACCCGCTCTATCCCGTTGCCAGTAGCCAGCAATTGGGCGCATTGGTGCAGGCTTCTCAATTCCTTGCTGATAGCTCCCATCAGCGGAATGCTTTCAGCGCCTTCTCCGTGAAGACTGTGAATCATGCGCAGCGCCGTGCTGGTTTGGCCTTGCAGCACGCAATCTATAAGCTTGAAGACATCGTAGCGCGCACTGCTGGCGACCAGACTATCGACGGCGTCGGCGCTTACCGTTTTATCGCCTGCCAGTACATGCAGTTTTTCAATTTCCTGGGCAGCCGCCAACAGGTTGCCTTCTACCCGGTCGGCCAGGACTTCCAAGGCCGGGCGATCAATATTGAGGCCCCGTTTTTGCGCACGTTGCCGCAGCCAGTTGGGTAATTGCTGCCGCTCGACGGGCCAGATTTGGATCAGCGCGCCGCGCTTTTCGACGGCTTTAATCCATTTGGTGCCCAGGGATGCCCGATCCAAACGGCCACAGGTAATGAGCAGCAGCGTGTCGTCGCTGGCGCTATCGCAGTACTCGCAGATTGCCAGAGAACCCTCTCTGCCGGCCTTGCCAGCAATGCGCAGGTCGAGGATTTTTTTGTCGGAAAAGAGCGACATTGACTGGCTGGCTCCACGCAGCGCTCCCCAATTAAAGGCAGTGTCGGCATCGAGTACTTCGCGCTCGGTGTAGTTCTGTGATCTGGCCGCAGCGCGGATGGCATCGGCGGCTTCCTGAACCAACAGGGCTTCGTCGCCACTGATCAAGTAGACCGGCAGTAGGGCGGAGCCGAGGTGTTTATCGAGTTGGTCTAGTCGAAGCCGCATTGGCTTGCTCCCGGTCGAGCCAGCGAGTGGCTTGCTCCGCGATACGACGGGCTATCGCTGATTCCATTTCATTGAGCAGCAGTGTTTGTTCGGTGCTGTTGCCTACCGGATTGTCGGGATTGGTAAATAGGATGCGTTGTTCCTGCAGCGTAGCCGATTCCAGCGCTTCGCCATCGTGCTGCAACAGACTTAGTTTGGCAGAGAGGGTGAGCAGACGTTCGGCGGTTCTGATATTAGCGTCGAGCGACAATACGGTGTCGCCACGCTCTATATCACTAACGCTTAAGGCTAGCCGCCCGGGTGTACCGTCGTCGCTTTCTTCGGGTTTTTTTATGCCGCGCATGGAAAGCTGTTGCGTGATCAAACGGCGCAGTCCGTTGTCGCCGTGTGTTTGTTGAACCTCAATTGGCGGATACACGTTGTGCTGTTGATTGTAACCGCGCAGATGAAAGCCACAGCTACTGAGTTGCAGGAGCAGTAAACTAATGACTGTCAGCTGAAGTAAGCGCATTAGCCAACCACAATATTGACGAGTTTCTGGGGCACGACGATTTCCTTGCGTATAGTCTTTCCGTCAATAAATCGCAGAACATTACTATCGTTGCGCGCCAGTTCTTTGATTGTCTCCGCATCGGCGTCGGCGGCAACCTGGATTTTGCCGCGCAATTTCCCGTTTACCTGGACAACCATTTCGATTTCGCTTTTAACGAGCGCGGACTCGTCAACGCTTGGCCAGGGCGTGTCCAGCAGCGCACTGTCGTGACCCAAGGCCTGCCAGAGTGCGTGGGCGATGTGCGGAACAATTGGTGCGAGCAGAACAACGCAGCTTTCCAGGGCTTCGCGTTCTACCGCCGCGTTGCCGTCAAATTTGCCGATTTCGTTCAGCAACTCCATGACAGCCGCAATGGCTGTGTTGAAGGTCAGACGCTTACCGTAGTCATGTGTGACTTTTGCGATCGTCTCATGAGTCTTGCGGCGCAGGTCGCGATCTTCGCCGCTCAGTGAGCCTTTATTGAGTTCGGCCTTGTTGCCAGCTTCTACGTGACTATGGACCGCTTTCCAAAGCCGTCGCAAAAAGCGGTTGGCGCCTTCTACCGCAGAGTCAGACCATTCGAGGCTCTGCTCCGGAGGCGCGGCAAACATCATAAAGAGGCGCACAGTGTCGGCGCCGTACTGTTCGATCATGGCTTGAGGGTCGACGGTATTGCCCTTGGACTTGGACATTTTGGTGCCATCTTTCAACACCATGCCCTGGCACAGCAATTGTTTAAAGGGTTCGTCGCTGCTTAGCAGGCCTTCGTCGCGCATCAGTTTGTGGAAAAAGCGCGCATATAGGAGGTGAAGAATGGCGTGTTCAATGCCGCCGACATACTGGTCGACCGGTAGCCAGTAGTTGGCTTGCTCGGGGTCGAGCATACCGCCTTCGTAATCGGGGCAGGTAAAGCGGGCGTAGTACCAGGACGATTCCATAAAGGTATCGAAGGTGTCAGTTTCGCGCTCAACGGCTTTGCCGTCCAGCGTGTCTTTGCGCCATTCGCTATCGGCTTTGATGGGCGACTGTACGCCATCCATTTCAACATCTTCCGGCAGCAGCATGGGCAGGCGATCGGCGGGAACGGGGATTTCGCCACCTTCGGGCAAGTTAAACATGGGGATAGGTGCGCCCCAATAACGTTGCCGGGAAACGCCCCAGTCACGCAGGCGGTAATTGGTTGTCACGCGTCCCGCATTCTTGTCGGCTAGCGCTTGCGAGATAGCGTCAAAGGCGGCGGTGAATTCAAGTCCGTCAAAATGCGAGGAATTCACCAGTCGGCCTTTTTCGGTGAAGGCTGCTTTGGCAATGTCGATTTCGCTATCGTCGCTGGGCGCTATGACCTGCTTGATGGGAAGTTCGTATTTGTGGGCAAACTCCCAATCGCGCTGATCGTGAGCGGGCACGGCCATCACGGCACCTGAGCCGTAGTCCATTAAGACATAGTTGGCGACCCAAACCGGAACGGCTTCGCCGGTGAGGGGGTGAATGGCAGAGATACCCGTGGCAATACCACGCTTTTCCATCTTCGCCATATCAGCTTCGGCAACGGAGCTGGTTTTGCAGACTTTGATAAAAGCAGCGAGTTCGGGATTGTCGGCTGCCAGTGCGAGGCTTATGGGGTGCTCGGCAGCCAAGCTTACGTAGGTAACGCCCATGAGCGTGTCGGGGCGGGTGGTGTACACATCGAAGCCTTCAATGCTACCCAGACTGTTTTCCAGTGCGAAGTGCATTTCCACGCCCTGGGAACGACCAATCCAGTTGCGCTGCATGGTTTTGACCTGCTCGGGCCAGCCATCGAGTTGATCCAGATCATTCAGCAGTTGATCGGCGTATTCGGTGATGCGAATAAACCACTGCGGAATTTCCTTGCGTTCGACCGGGGTGTCACAGCGCCAGCAGCAGCCGTCGATAACTTGTTCGTTGGCCAGAACGGTTTCGTCGGTGGGGCACCAGTTAACTGCCGAGGTTTTTTTGTAGACCAAACCTTTTTCGAAGAGGCGGGTGAAAAACCATTGTTCCCAGCGGTAGTAATCCGGGCCACAGGTTGCAAACTCGCGTTGCCAGTCGTAGGCAAAGCCAAGCGCTTGTAGTTGCTCGCGCATGTAGGCAATGTTTTCGTAGGTCCATTTAGCGGGTGCCGTCTTGTTTTTGACGGCCGCATTTTCAGCGGGCAGTCCAAAGGCATCCCAGCCCATGGGTTGCAAAACGTTTTTACCGAGCATGCGTTGGTAGCGCGAAATGACGTCGCCAATGGTGTAGTTGCGCACATGCCCCATATGCAGTTTGCCGCTGGGATAGGGAAACATGCTCAGGCAGTAGTATTTTTCCCGAGTCGGGTCTGCCGAGACGGCGAAGCTATTGTTGCTCTGCCAGTACTGTTGAACGTCTTTTTCAATCTGTTCGGGGTTGTAATGCGTTTCCATCTAATCCGCTGATCTCTGGGGCGCCGGGTCTAGGCGTCGATTTATGGGGGCTAATTTGCCGAGCTGCGCATTTTATCAGCTCTGCAGGGTGAGTGCTAAAGCGCGGGGCGTTTTCTGCCGGGTATTACGAGCGCCAGCAGGCACATGAGTGCGCAGAACACCAAAACCGGCCAGGAACCCAGGCGTGTGAAAGGAGTTTTACCTACAAAGCCTTTCACCTCGGCACTCATGACGCCGGGCTCAAAGGCTGTCAGACGTTTGGTGACTTGCCCCCGCTCGTCAATCACGGCGGTGATTCCGGTCCCGGTGGAGCGAATGACTTGCCGGCCTGATTCCAGGGCTCGCATTCTCGCCATTTGGAAATGTTGCTTTGGGCCAATGGAACGGCCGAACCAGGCATCATTGGAGACGGTCAGCAGGAATTCAGCGCCGTTCATTTGTGATGCAAAGAAATCCGGGTAAACCACCTCGTAGCATATGTAGGCCGCTACATCGTGTTCGTTTATACGCAGCGGTGGCTGGTTGGCAGGGCCCTTGGAAAAGCTCGACATGGGCAGGTTGAAAAAGTTAATCAAGCCGCGAAGCCAATCTTCCATTGGTAGATATTCGCCAAAGGGAACCAGGCGTTGTTTGGCGTATACGCCGCTGCCTCCGGTGAGTACGGCCAAGGCATTGTAGACACCTTCTGGGGTGCGATAGGGAATGCCTGTAATCAGTGCGGTATTTTTCTCTTCTGCTGCCGTCGCCATTGTGTCGAGAAAAGGTTTGGCGATGTGGTAGTACTGGGGGATGGCCGCTTCGGGCCAGATGACCAGATCGTGTTCACCGAGTGCAGGTAAGGTCATGCGCTCGTATTGCATCAGAGTGGGTTCGTAGTTTTCCGGCAGCCATTTTTTATCTTGTGCAATATTGGCCTGTATTGCGGCTATTCGAAGCTTGTTGCCACTGGCTTGGGTCCAGTGTTGTTGCTGCAGTGAATATCCGAGCGCCCATAACGGAATAATCGCTAGTATCAGTGAACGGCGTTTATTGAAAAAACTCTGGGCTAAGCAGGCTGCGCTCAAGTAGACGAGTAGGCTGAGCAGAAAAATGCCGCCGACAGGAGCCCAACCCGCCAAGGGTGTATCAATATAGGCGTAGCCGATATAGAGCCAGGGAAAGCCGGTTAACAGCCATACCCGAATCCACTCCGAGAGCACCCAGAGTGCCGCGAAACCCAAGACGCGCCCGGCAAAACCCTCGCGTACCCAACGGCAGTAGACCCAAGCTGTGATGGCGGGAAACATCCCTAAAAACAGGCAAAAAGCAGCGGTGAATACGATGGCCAGAGGCGCCGAGGTAAAGCCGTATTTGTGAATGGAAATATAGACCCAGGACACACCGCTGCCAAAAAGGCCTGCGCCATAGGCCCAGCCCAGGGCCAAGCCGCGGCGGGGTGATGATTTTTCCAATGCGATATTCAGCAGAGCCGCAGCGACCAAACTCAGGGGCCACCAGCCAAAGGGGGCGAAGGACAGTGTGACAGCTACGCCACTCAAAACCATCGCCAGTAATATCAGGGTGGTTTGGAGTGAATTAGTGTGCAGCATGTAGGTGACAGCCCAGTCATTTATTTACGTCTAGTGTAGCTGCGGGAGCAGCTGGCTCCAAGCGCGGTGGGGTTATTAGTCGCCGTTTTGTTTTTTGCGATTGAGAAACAGGTCCGCGCGTGGCTTGGGTTCGGGGTAGAGGATTTCCAGAGGTTCGGGGAATCCGCGATTGTTGATGATCTGCGCGTGGCGGCGCTGCAATTCGCGCGCTTCACGCGCGCCGCAGGAGTGGGCAATAACGCCGACTTCGTGCATGAGGTTGGTGGCGTAGTTGGCAACCCGCAGTGCTTTAACTGCGGGCACCAGACCGTGTTGGAGGTCGGGATCGTGAGTGGTGACGCCGGTCGGGCAGGTGTTTTTATTACACTGTAAGGCCTGAATGCAGCCCAGTGCGAACATAAAGCCGCGGGCCGAGTTTACAAAGTCGGCGCCGATGCACAAGGCCCAGGCTACGTCGGCCGGGTTGATTAATTTGCCAGAGGCGATAACGCGAATGCGCGGCCGCAATTGCCATTCGTTTAGCTTGTCGACAACCAGCGGCAAGCTCCGTTTGATCGGCAGGCCAACGTAGTCCATAAGACTTTGCGGCGCAGCGCCAGTGCCGCCGTCGGCACTGTCGATAGTGATAAAGTCCGGCGCGCTATCCAGCCCCCGCTGGTGAATTCTTTCGAACAGTTCGTCCAGCCATTCCAGACTGCCCATCACGGCTTTAAAACCGGTGGGCTTGCCGGTGACCTTGCGAACGCGGCAGATAAGATCGAGTAATTGATCGACATCGCGCGCTTCAATATGCCCGTTAGGACTGATGGAGTCCTGCCCTTCGGGGATGCCCCGTATGGCGGCGATCTCTGCAGTTACTTTTGCTGCGGGAAGTATGCCCCCTTTGCCCGGCTTGGCGCCCTGACTGAGCTTGATCTCAAACATGCGAACATTGTCGTGGGCTGCGATTTGCCGAAGTTTATCGTCACTCAACATGCCCTCGTTGTCGCGCACGCCGTATTTTGCGGTGCCAATTTGAAATACGACATCGCAGCCGCCGCTGAGGTGGTAAGGCGACAAACCACCTTCGCCCGTATTGAGCCAGATGCCCGCTTGTGCTGCACCACTGGAGAGCGCCTTTACTGCAGGCACGGAGATGGCCCCGAAGCTCATTGCTGATATATGGAAAAACTGGGAGGTGGTGTAGGGTTTTTCGCAATAGCCTTCGCCAATTGTTATCGCAGAAGCGGGAACAAAGTCTTCTTTGAGCGTGGGAAAGGGCGAGTTGAGAAATATAACGTCGTTGACCTGATTCAAGGGGTGAGTAGAACCAAAGGCGACGGTGGTATCAATGTTTTTCGCAGCCCGGTAAACCCAGGAGCGCTGTGCACGATTGAAGGGCAGCTCTTCGCGATCCATGGCAAAGAAATACTGGCGGAAAAATTCGCCAATATGTTCGAAGACATAGCGAAAACGGCCGATAACAGGGTAGTTGCGACGCACGGCATGCTGGGTCTGCCGAACGTCGACAACGTAGAGGTAGGCGATAAAGAGGACGCCGATAACCAGCAGCGCCAAAAATACAAGCACGCTGTATTCCAGTACCCGCAGGGTGAAATCCTGAAGGCGATCGCTGCTAGGGTTGTCCATTATATCTCCTGTCAGCGCAGGCTAGTGGACCAACTCCTGTTCCTGATCGGAGTCTTCCAGCAAGCGCATACGCAGTAAGTGAATCTGCCGATTGTCTGCGTTGATGACTTTAAATTCGCAGCGGTCCACGGTTGCCACCTCATTGCGGCTCGGCAGGTGGCCGAGCTGCTGCAAGATAATGCCACCAATGGTGTCGAACTCATCGTCGCTGAATTCGGTTTTAAACGCTTCGTTGAACTCGTCGATGGGCGTTAGCGCTTTGACGATGAAATCGTTATCGGCGATCTTGCGAATAAAGGCATCGTGCTCCTCATCGTACTCGTCCTCGATTTCGCCGACAATCTGTTCCAGTACGTCTTCGATAGTGACCAGACCGGCCACGCCGCCATACTCGTCAATGACAACGGCCATGTGATTGCGCTTTTCGCGAAAATCGCGCAACAGAACATTTACGCGCTTACTCTCAGGTACCAGCGTTGCCGGACGCAAAATACTGATCAAATCAACCTGCTCGGGATTGGCTTTGAGCAGTTGCGGCAGCAAATCCTTGGCCAGCAGTATGCCTAATACTTCGTCGGCATTTTCACCGATAACGGGATAGCGGGAGTGGGCGGTTTTGATGATGGTAGAGAGAATTTCTGCAAAGGGCTGGTCGCCCTTGATCACTACCATTTGCGGGCGCGGCACCATGATTTCGCGTGCCTGCATATCCCCAACGTTCATCGCTCCTTCAACAATGCCGAGCACGTCGCTGTCTATCACTTCGTTTTGCCGTGCTATGCGCAAAACATCAATCAGATCGTCGCGGTTTCTCGGTTCGCCGGCGAAGGCCTGAGCAATTTTTTCGATCCAGGATTTATCGCCTGAATCGCTGCCAGATCGGTCGTCGCTCATGAATTTGGGTGCTGTCCTCCGGTTGGGGTTTGCCGTTTTGTGCGGGTTTTCATTACACAGGCAAATAGGGGTTGGGGTAGTGCAGTGTTGTGAGGATGTCGATTTCCAGTGCTTCCATGGTCTCGGCTTCGCCATCGTTTATGTGATCGTAGCCGATCAGGTGCAAGGTTCCGTGCACAACCATATGTGCCCAGTGTGCTTCACTGGGCTTGTTTTGTTCTGTCGCTTCTTTTTCCACTATTGGGGCGCAGATAACCAAATCGCCCAATAGCGGAAGCGCCAATTCGGCGGGTAAATCTGCCGGAAAAGACAAGACATTGGTCGGGCCGGGTTTCATGCGGTACTGCAAATTCAGCTCGGCGCTTTCCGGTTCGTCCACCACCCGAATTGACAACTCCGCATCGTCGCGGCGGCTATTCAGTGCGGCCTCAACCCAGCGCTCAAAATCATTGATAGTCGGCAGCATCGCCGCAGAACTTGCGTTTTGTAAATCTACTGTGAGGTTCATGATTTGGATTTGTCGAGCGCAGCTGGGTCGCTGCTGAAGGCTTCGTAAGCTTCAACAATACGTTGGACCAATGGGTGGCGCACCACGTCTTTGGCCTGAAAGAAGGTCATACTGATGCCTTCAATATTTTTCAGAACATTCAAAACGTGGGTGAGGCCTGAGGGAGTGCCCTTGGGTAAATCAATTTGGGTGGCGTCGCCGGTCACAATGGCGGTAGAGCCAAAGCCGATGCGTGTCAGGAACATCTTCATTTGTTCGCGGGTGGTGTTCTGGGCTTCATCAAGCAATATGTAGGAATTGTTGAGCGTCCGTCCGCGCATAAAGGCCAGCGGTGCAATTTCGATTACGTTGCGCTCTATCAGCTTGCCGACCATTTCGGTGCCGAGCATTTCATAGAGGGCGTCATACAGCGGGCGCAGATAGGGGTCTATTTTCTGGGCCAGATCACCCGGTAGAAAGCCCAGCTTTTCACCGGCTTCCACGGCGGGGCGCACCAGTAATATGCGCTCAACATCTTGCGCCAACAGGGCTTCTACCGCACAGGCCACTGCGAGATAGGTTTTGCCGGTGCCTGCGGGGCCGACGCCGAAATTGATGTCGTTGTTTTTGATGGCACGCACATACACATTCTGGTTCTTGCCGCGCGGTTTTACGGTGATCTGTTTGGTGCGAATCAGGCTGATGGGCGCCACGGTGGTGTCGGCATCGCGGGGTAAATCCAGAGCGGCGTCCTGAATATGCAGGTTTATGTTTTCGGGTGTTAGCTGTACGCCCTGCTGGCATTCGCGATACAGGTTTTCGATGAGCTGCGTGGCGTGACCGACGGCGGCTTCGTGCCCTTCCAGCGACAAGGTGTTGCCCCGTATGCCAATGCGCACGGCTATGCGCTGCTCTATAAATTGCAGGTGCTCGTCAAATTGGCCGCAGAGGTTGGCCAATAGTTGCGGATCGTTGGGAGCGAGCGTTAGAACAGTTTGTATAGGTGCTTGAGTCAATGTGTTACCGAGGTGTCCATAGCAATGAGGCCGATAAGGTAAAGGATAACCGACATGAGGCGATTACCAAATGTTTTTCAATCGCCACATTTAGCCGCAGAGTTCTCCGCGCAGGGAATTGGGGAGCGCTTCGCTGATGGTGACTTCTGCGAAACCTCCAATAAGCTCTTGATTTGTAGAACTAAAGTTAACAACCCGATTGTTTTCGGTACGCCCCTGCAGCTGGCCCGGGTCCCGCTTGGAGACTCCGGTGACCAGCACGGTTTGGGTGCTGCCAACCATGCTCAGACTGATTTCGTGGGCTTTTTGCAAAATACGCTGTTGCAGCAGCGCCAAACGCTGTTTTTTGACACTTTCAGGGGTGTCGTCAGCCAGGGTGGCCGCTGGTGTGCCGGGCCGTGCGCTGTAAACAAAGCTGAAAGAGTGGTCGAAACCGATATCGGCTATTAGGCGCATGGTGTCAGCGAAATCCTCTTCACTCTCGCCGGGAAAGCCAATGATGAAGTCGGAAGATATGCTTATATCGGGGCGAATTTCCCGAAGTTTTGCGATTTTGGCGCGATAATCGTCTGCGCTGTGGCCGCGCTTCATCGCTTTCAGAATGCGGTCTGAGCCGCTCTGAACGGGTAGGTGCAAGTGATTCACGAGTTGTGGGATATCGCGGTAAGCTTCAATCAGCGCGTCGCTGAACTCCACCGGATGCGAGGTGGTGTAGCGTATGCGGTCGATGCCGGGCACCGTGGCGACATAGCCCAGTAACTCCGCAAAGTCGACGATTTCACCGTCCTGTGAGACGCCGCGAAAGGCATTCACATTTTGGCCCAGCAGGTTAACTTCACGCACCCCTTTGTCGGCCAAAGACTCGATTTCGGCGATCACGTCGTCGACGCTGCGACTGACTTCTTCGCCGCGGGTGTAGGGTACGACGCAGAAGGTGCAGTACTTGGAGCAGCCTTCCATAATGGACACGAAAGCACTGGGGCCATTGGCGCTGGGCTCGGGCAGGCAATCGAATTTCTCGATTTCCGGGAAGGTCACGTCTACCACTATCGGGCCGTCGGGCTTGCGCGCATTGAGCATGTCGGGCACGCGGTGCAGTGTTTGGGGGCCGAAGATCAGATCAACGTAGGGCGCGCGTTGACCAATATCAGCACCTTCCTGACTGGCTACGCAGCCACCGACACCGATGATTAGGCCGGGCTTTTTGTCCTTGAGCTTTTTCCAGCGACCGAGCTGGTGGAAAACCTTTTCCTGAGCTTTCTCCCGAATTGAGCAGGTATTGAGCAGGAGTACGTCGGCTTCTTCCGGGTTGTCGGTAGTTTCCATGGCGTGCGACACCCCCAGCAAATCCTGAATACGGGAGGAATCGTACTCATTCATCTGGCAACCGTGGGTTTTGATATAGAGTTTTTTCGGAGCGTCGGCCATGATCAAGTGTTCACAAAATGGGCGGCTAGTATACAGACCCGAGGGCACCTGACCCAAGACCGGGTGAGGTTTTTTTGCCCCTGAAAAGGGCAAATATGCTAAGATCAGCGCCCTTTTGGTATTCAACAGGTTTGTGGTTACGCGAATGAGCAGAACGCCCATCTATAAAGTCATATTTCATAATCAGAATCAGGTTTATGAACTGTACGCCAAGGCGATCTACCAGAGCGAAATGTACGGCTTCATTGAGGTGGAGGAGTTTGTCTTTGGCGAAGAAGGACAAGTGATCGTCAACCCGGGCGAAGAGCGCCTGAAGCTTGAATTTGCACAGGTAAGGCGCTCGTACATACCCATGCAGTCCATTATTCGTATCGATGAGGTTGAAAAGGAAGGTGTCGGCAAGATTCACGAATTGCCCGGCGGCAAGGTTGCCAACTTCCCGCCTATGCCGCCCCGGCCCGGCAGCGCCCACAATGGTGATGCCGGCGATTGACCTGGTCGTCGCGCTGAGCCGTTAGCGGCTCAGCTTTCCAGTTGCTGGCGCACCGTCGCCAGTTTCACGCAGTTCACAAAGACTTCTGTTGCGGCAGTAATGTCGGCCACCGTTGGCACACTGGGCGCAATGCGAATATTCCTGTTCTCCGGGTCTTTGCCGTAGGGGTAGGTCGCGCCGGCGGGCGTGAGTTTCACGCCGGCTTCAGCGGCCAGACGTACCACCTCATCAGCCAGCCCCGGCTTGGTGTTAAAGGAAATAAAGTAGCCGCCCTGAGGCACTGTCCAGTCGCCCATGCCGGATCCTGCCAGGCCCTTTTCCAGACCCTTCAATACAGCATCAAAGCGGGGTTTTAGCAGGGCTGCGTGCTTGTTCATAAGATTTTTAAGCGCACCTTCGGTTTTCAAAAACTCGACATGCCGCAGCTGATTGATTTTGTCCGGGCCGATTTGTGTCATGCCCAGTTGCTGAGAATAAGTGCTCAGGTTGCGTTTGGACATACCCGCAAAACCCACACCAGCGCCGGCGAAAGTGATTTTCGAGGTTGAACCAAACAGGTAGGCGCTGTCTTCGGTACCTTCCTGACGGCAGGCGTCCATCAAGCTGGCGAGTTCAGGCGCGCTGTCATCGAAGCTGTGCACGGCGTAGGCATTGTCCCAAAAGATACGAAAATTGCGGCCGGCAATTTTGCCTAAACGGGCAAAGCGCGCCACGACCTTGTCGCTATATACGTGACCGGTCGGGTTCGAGAAGCGGGGTACGCACCAGATGCCTTTGATCAATGGGTCGGTTTTAAGCAGGCGCTCAACCTCGTCCATGTCCGGGCCATCGTCCAGCAGCGCGACTGGTATGAGTTCTATGCCCAGGGTTTCGCAAACGCTGAAATGGCGATCGTATCCCGGCACCGGCGCCAGAAATTTGATTTTGCCTTCCTTGCTCCATGCAGATTCAGGTCCATCGACACCCAGGTGCATGGCAAAGTGGGCTGCAAAATACATCAGTGTGAGGCTGCTGTTGCCGCCGACGAGCATTTCCTCGGCGCTGACACCCAGCACTGGCGCAAATAGTTCTCGGGCTGCAGGTATGCCCAATAGGCCTCCGTAGTTACGCAGGCTGGCATCAGATCGGGCTGCGTCGCTTATATCTCCCAATAAAGCGTCGGATAAATTCAGCTGCTCATTGCTGGGTTTGCCGCGGGTCAGGTCGAGGTTAAGGCCATGCTTTTTTATGGCCTGATACTGCTTCGAGAGCTCGGATTCGAGGGCGCGCAATTGTTCAATGCTCATGGTGGCGGGCAAAACTATTCCTCTTCGCGATAGATTGGGCGATAAGCGGTTTTCGGCGGGCGATTATACGCATTTTACAGGGATAAAAATATTGTTGTGCGAGAAACTGCGATATTGCTAGAGGGCAATGCTGGTTGACGCGCTTTGGTCCGGGGAGGTGTGCAGCTGTTGGCGCAGACGCTTGAGGCTGGAGATGAGCTCAATGCCTTTTGCCTTGTTGTAATCAATCAATTTCAGGCCGTCCAACAGATCGCGTTCGATCTGTTCACCCAGAAACTGGGTATTGGTGTGCTTCAGCTTGGCATCGTCACAATGGAGGTACCACAGGATATCATCCACCAGCGACAAGGCTTGCTGAGTTGCAATACCGTTTTCGCCATACTCCACCCACACTTCAGCGATTACGCGGTTCCACAGACTAAATACCAGTTTGTGGACCAGAGGCGGCACATCGACCCCTTCAAGCTTGGACTCCAGGAGTGCGTTTATTTCATGCATGAAGCTTATGGGTGGCTGAGCTTGCCGTTGTCCGGCTTCTTCCTGTTCATTACGCTTGACGCGATGTAATTGGTAGGCAACATAGTCCACCAATTCCTGATGCAAAGCCCTCATGAATTCGGGGTTGCCCTTGTAGCTGCCTATACGCGCTTCAACGCCGATATCGATCGACTGCTTAACATTGAGCAGCATTTGACGGCGTTGTTCGGCATTACTGTCTAGCCAGCTTGCCACCGTTGCGGCTGTCTGGTTAAGCAGCTGTTTGGCGGGATGCAAGGGGCCCAGAAAGGAGCCGCGATCAGTCAGCGCGACGCTTTCTACGATAGGGCGAATACGGTTGGCAAGCGCTTTAAGTGAGCGCGGAATGCCCTCTATCGAAAGTAGGGGCTGAAAGAGTTTGTCGACTTCTGCCAGTAGCTCTTCATCGCTAAATTCTTTATTTTCCAGCTCGTCGTGGGGGTGAAACCAGCGTTCCCGAAGATGGCGCGAGGTATGGCTGAGGCTGTCGAGCGAATCCAGTTTGGCCTGTAATTCTTCCAGACGATCTTTGGTCAGCGAACGGGTTGATGCATCGATAGCCGGGTCGCGAAGCTTGTTTTCCAGGTGTTGTATCCACGCGAGAATATTGGCCCTGCGGTCGACGCGGGTTACTGCACCGTTCTGGGGGGAGGCCTGATCCAATAATAGCACATAGAGCAGCCCAAGTTGGCTGCTGAATTCGCTCCGGAAAGTGTCACGCGCTGTCTGGCGTGCCTTCGGAGCGGGGTCCATAATGTTGAATGCGCGTTGGAACAAGGTTGCAAACACCTCTTCCCGCAGGGAAGAGCAAAAATCATATAGGTCGACGTTATTGTGAACGCGATCGAGCAGCTCGGTCATTTCGGGAGCCGGGCGCTGGTGAGGAATAACCTTTATCGAGGGGTCGTCGCCAAGCAATGCCTTGTTGACCAATTGGCGAAAAGTTTTAGTAATTTTTTGACGGCTATTTTCCAGATACTTGTGGTGCTTGAAGTATAGGAGGGCCGACGCACGGTCCTTGTCGCTCATTGCCTTGTCGAGCAATATTTGCGACAGTTCTGCGATACAGTGCGCTATTTGGTCACTCACCCATTGTTCGACAAGCCGGTGGAATGACTCTAGCGATGCATGCGATGCAGCATTTTGCATTGCTGTTGTCTCCAGTGACATCCCTGTATATGGTACCGCAATTTCTAATCGCTGATCATACTTTGATCAATTCGCGGGTGTAAAGTTAAATTTAGTGACCTCTTTAAAAGAAGGCAGGTAAAGCATTGTGAGTTTGATTGAAACGAATAAGCAGCGGGTATTGGATTTTTTTGATGCCTTGAATGCCGCTGACGGGGAGCGCATTGCCGCCGCCTACGCGCCTGAGGGCAAGTGTTGGACCTCGGGTAATACCTTGATTTCCGGTGTATTAACGCGAGATCAGATTGTCGCTGGCGCTGCTGCCGTGTTGGATGTCTTTCCGCAGGGACTGGTTTTTACGGTGCACGGCATGACGGCTGAGGGCGAGCGGGTGGCCGTAGAGGCAGAGTCAAAGGGGCTCCACGTGTCCGGCGTTGAGTATAATAATTTATACCATTTTTTGTTCGAGTTTCGAGATGGCAAATTGTTGCAGTTGAAAGAGTACATGGATACCGAGGTAATAACGGAGGTCTTGTGTGGCGGACAACGCCCCTAGTTGGCGCTCAGGGTGCGTTTGCGATCAGTGTTGCACGTTGCGGGGCCGGGTAGCCTTCGACGGTTTTGCTGCTGTCAGCCGGATCCAGAAATTCGGCGAGGGAATGAAATTTCATCCAGTCGGTGCTGCGTTGTTCTTCGGTCGTGGTGATGGTGACATCGACGGTGCGTACATCGCGAAAGCCGACTTTGCGTAGCCATAGTTCGAGTGTGGCGCAGCTGGGAATAAACCAGACATTTCCCATCTTGCTGTAGCGGCCGGAAGGCACGAGTACCTCACCTTCTCTTCCCTCAATGACTAAGGTCTCCAGCACGAGCTCACCACCGGGTCGCAGTGCGTCCCGCAACTGCAGCAGGTGGTCGAAAGGCGAGCGGCGGTGGTAGAGAATGCCCATTGAAAACACGGTATCAAAGCAGCGTAATTTATCCGGTAAATGTTCAATCCCCAGAGGCAGCAAGCCCACCCGGCTGTCATTGATAAAGTGTTGGAGCGCCTGAAACTGGAGCACAAACAGGGGCGTGGGTTCGATGCCTACAACTAAACTCGCACCTTCACCGCGCATGCGCCAGCAGTGGTAGCCACTGCCGCACCCCACGTCGAGTACGGTTCTGTTTTCCAGTGGTGCAAGGTGCGGGATGACTCGCTGCCATTTCCAGTCTGAGCGCCACTCCGTATCGATAAAAGTATCGAATACCTGAAATGGCCCCTTGCGCCAGGGGTGCAGCCCACGCAGAGCCTGCTCGATTGCTATTTGCTGTTCACGGGTAGCCGGGCCATCTACCGTAATAGCATTTTCCGTGAGGAGGATTTTGTCGGCGGATATGTTTGGTAGCAAGGCAAGGCTTTCGCGCCAGCGAGGAATATCACCGTAGCGCTGCGGGTTAAGGCCGTCAGCAATTTGTTGTTCGACGGATTCCAGCCAGGGCGCGAGTCCTGAATCGTGAAAATGCGTAAGAAAGGCTGAGAAATCCATTATTTGATAGCAACGAGAGAGGCGAAATTAAAGCATTGGAACCAGACATCGACACTGCTAAAGCCCGCGTTCTTTAATCGTGCTTCGTGGGCATCGATTGTTTCGGGCACCAGCACGTTTTCCAGGGCTGAACGTTTCTGACTTATTTCGAGGTCGCTGTAGCCGTTCGATTTCTTAAAGGCGTGGTGCAGGTCTGTATTCAGTTCCTGAAGATGGGGGTCGGCGAACTGAATTTTTTCTGACAGAATGAGTATGCCGCCTTTTTGCATGCCCGCAGCGATTTTTTCCAGTAGGGCATCGCGTTCGGCAGGTGGTAAAAATTGTAGCGTAAAGTTCAGTACGACGACTGATGCCTCGACGATGTCGATGTCGCGTAGGTCGGCGCAAACAGCGTCAATTTGCACCTTTGATGGCGCTAATCGTTCGACGAGGCGGTTTAACATTGCTGGTGAATTGTCTACGGCCACAATGCGACAGTTTCGCCCGTCAAGATATTGCGCCATGGAAAATGTGCTCGCTCCCAGTGAGCAGCCGAGGTCATAGCAGCGGCTACCCGGCGTGGCGTAGCGGTCGGCTAGCAAGCCTGTCATGGCGACGATCGTGCTATAGCCCGGCACGGAGCGCTGAATCATGTCGGGGAAGACTGCGGCGACGGTATCGTCGAAAGCGAATCGATCGATGGCTTCACGCGGCGTTGCGTAGATGTTGTCGGTTTTTTTAGACATGACGGCTGCGTGGCGAATTAGGCTGCGAATTTTAGCATAGCCGCGTAGCCGCGGCTTGCTTGAGGGTAGTGCGCTTAGTCGCGATAAAACCAGCGAACACCAATTTCATATTCGGTTAAATCGAGATCGTCATAGTCACGCAGAGTGGCAGAGAGCCCTATTTGGCGGTGAAGCTTGTAGACGGCTTCGATCACAAAGGTAGTGTCGCGAAACAGTACGTCAGATTCTCCCGCCTCAAGAGCGACTTGCCACTGATTATCGAATTCGTGCCGCAATCCTATGTGGTGGTACCAGCCGCGTTCGGTGGGGCCTTTTTTTATTTCGAATTCGTCGTGGTCCGACCCTATGTATATCGACGTGTCGGCGCCAAGGGGATAGTGCAAACCCAAACCTGCTGCGGTCCAGGAATCTTGTTGAACGTTTGGCGGTAACTTTACGTTGCCGGCATTGTATCGAATGCGAGCGTGCAGCCAGCCAAAAACCGATGTGCTCGCTTTAAGCGTGACTGTATCGCTATCGCCAAATCCGGCCCAATCGGTGTTCTGTTTTGAGTAGGCAATGTCAGCGTAGTCGAAGACTTCGGTGGCGTGACAAAGAGAGCCTAGGGATAACGCAGCAGCTAGCACTAATCTAAAAGAAACCACGGGCACAGCCTTATGATGGTCAGCAATGAAGTCGCTATAGTAACGTGATGCAAGTATCTGAAACAACAAGGATTGCTCGACCGCGTCTACCAGTTGTAGTGTAGGCTTAGCTTGGCGTAACAGTAACGGTAGTCATCATTGCTTGCTCCAAAACTGATATCGCCGGTATTTTTACATCCCAGCGTGTTGTCGTAGCCAATGCTTTGGCTCAGCCAGCCTCTAAATTTACTTTCTACGAGGTAGAGCGCTTGGCCTATATCGCCGTTGATGGTCTGTTTACCGCCGCCGAACTGTAAGCTGGCAACCATATTGTTGCTGAAGAATGTATTGCGCAGTGTTATTAGCGCGAGGTCCTCTCGCTGAGTCTCGGGGCTAAAGTAGCCGATGCCGTTGAAATCTGCCTCGAGTTGCTTTCTGCGTAATTCGGCGATGATCCAGTCGTAGCGACTAATTTCAAACAGCAACCTGACGACGCGGCCATCGCGGACATTGCCGTCGTCGAAGGTTTGCCGAAAAGCAGCGCCAACCAGAGTGAATTCGTCGGTAAATCGATAATCCGACGATATGCCGTAGGTGGCGACGCGATTTTTCCTGCTAATGGCTGTGATTGTGTCGACTATATCTCTTTCTGCAAAGAGTTCCGTGTAACTGCGGTCGTTGGGTTGGATTATCAGTGCCGTGTCTGCTGTCCACGGAGACCATTCCTTACTCTGCAATTTACTGCCGCTGAGCCTGTAGGTTACAAGGGATGAAAGTGGCAATCGTATCTCAGCCGTCGCCGCATCGAATTTATGGTGGCCATTGTTATCGTCTATGCTGCGGTTGCCGAGCCCGACCCCCCAGTAGAAGTTGGATTTTGAATCGGGGAGGTAGTGTCGGTATTTCAGATAGCTAGCCTTGTGCCGAGCGTCATCAGAGTCGCGTGACAAGTTTGATTCTACCGTCAGGCGATGATTTGATGCGGCCATCCCGATGGGGCTTGTGATTAGCCAGGCGAGCGCAAAAATAAGAAACGGCAGTTTAGGCGTCACCAACTTTTCCTCAAGTTGAGTAGCTCGGAGAAATAGCCGACAAGACATGCGGGCGCAAGTATCACTTGGTAGCCAATCATAAAAAAGAGTCCGCCGAGGATGTTGCGCCTAACTTTAAGCCCGTAGCGCCGAAATATTTCCACCTGTTTTACGTGCATAAGCGTGTTGAGAAAAATTATCAGAGGAAAAAGAAACAGGGTGACAATACTTGCTACGGCGTAGTACTGGAAAAATATTGCGGCTAGGATACCTGGCAGAAAAATCAGAAGGAAAACCGCATCCAAAAATGGAAATAGCAAATTGACCCAGATAAATGGTGTGTTTAATCGAGGGTGAATCATCACGCGCGGGAATCGCTTAAAAGCCTCAATGAGGCCTCTAGACCACCTTTTTCGCTGGAGAAAAAAAGCACGGTAATTCTCGGGGACATTTGTAAAGACAAAGGCATTTTCTGCAAATCCGACTCGATAGCCTTTCTCTATTATTCCCCACGTGAGAACGATATCTTCGCCCACAGTATCTTTCCAGCCACCCACGCTCTCTAGTACGGATTTGTCATACAGTGAGAACGCTCCCTGTGCAACGAGAGTGCCCTGGAGGAGTGACTGAATTCTTTTTACAACGGCGATCCCGAGAAAATAATCCCATTCCTGTAATCTTGTTAGCAAGTTCTTTCGGGAGTTTCTTACCAGTACGGTTCCGGCCGTAGCGGCAGTTGTGGCCGGGCTATTCAAGTGGTTGGTCACAATGTTGACCAGGGCATCTTTGTAAAGTTGGCAGTCAGCATCAATAGTTGCAATGAGCGAATGTTTGGCATGGGTCAATCCCAGGTTGAGTACGTTAGCCTTTCCTGAATTGTTCTCGCAATCAATTAACTCGATTGGAAAAGGGGTGTCAGCTATCTCGCCCTGACTAATAAAGCGTTCAACAATCGCTGCGGTGCTATCTTTTGATCCGTCGTTGATCACAATGATTTGAAGCGGGCCCGGGTAGCGCTGTTTTACAAGCGACAGGAGTGTGGCCTCAATCGATTCTTCTTCATTGTAAGCGGCTACTAATATTGATAGTCCTGGTGCATCACTTAGTGGAATAAATTGAGGACGCCAGTCGAAGAGCAGTCCTGCTACGAGAAATGCATTTATGTAGCCGGGAATCAGGGCGATTCCGGCGACGATTATCCAGGCTGCCAAGGTTCCCGTGTCGTGTGCTAGCTCTTCTACCCAAGGCAGAGCCAAATACAAGCTTGCGCTCATCCATAGCGCTGCAAATGCCAGCATCATCACCAGCCGGAGGCTAACGCTCAGATAGCGGCGATTCTTGCCGCGTGTTGACAGCTGTGTAGACGGCGTAGTCACAATGTTTCAGCACTCGGCTAAAGGAAGCAGCAGTAAGCTTTTTCCATCCTAATATCAGCATTGCCGGGTTGCAACGCAATCAATATTTGTACTTATGCGAATGGGGATTTTTTGCTTATTCTGAGCTTTGGAGAGTGAGGGGGTAGGCTTCTGCGGGTTTGATGAGTGCCACCCCCCGTTTATTGGGTAGAACCTAGTGCTGCAGAGCCGCCCCAGCGCATTATCTCCAGATACGAAAAACCCACCTCGGGGGGTGGGTTTTCGTATCTGGTAGCAAGGGGCGGATTCGAACCGCCGACCCCAACATTATGAGTGTTGTGCTCTAACCAACTGAGCTACCTTGCCATTAATCGTGACGCTAAAGAGGCGCGCATTCTCCCGACTTAAGGCCTTAAAGTCAAGCCGCGTGACGTATTCTGGAGTACCTGTGTGCGGCTATCTAGACGTTAAAGCGGAAGTGAACAACGTCGCCATCCTTGACGATGTACTCTTTGCCTTCCAGCCTCCATTTGCCGGCGTCTTTTGCACCTTGTTCGCCGTTGAACTTTATGTAGTCGTCATAGGCGATGACTTCGGCGCGAATAAAGCCCTTCTCGAAGTCTGTGTGTATTTTGCCGGCGGCTTGCGGGGCTGTTGATCCCAAGGGGATTGTCCATGCGCGCACTTCTTTGACGCCGGCGGTGAAGTAGGTTTGCAGGCCGAGCAATTGATAACCAGCGTGGATTAGTCGGTCTAGCCCCGGTTCTTCCATACCCAGGTCGGCCAGAAATTCAGCTTTTTCGTCGTCTTCAAGTTCTGCGATTTCAGATTCCAGCTTATTGCATATGGTTACGACGACGGCATTTTCGGCGCTGGCGATTTCGCGTACGGCGTCGAGGTAGGGGTTGTTTTCAAAACCGTCCTCATTGACGTTGGCGATATACATCGTTGGTTTGACAGTTAATAGATGCAAGGTGTCGCACAGCTCTATTTCCTTCTCATTCAGGCTAAGGGAGCGAACGGGTTTGCCTTGATCCAGATGGGCTGTCAATTTTTCCAATAGGCCCTTCATGGCAATGGCGTCTTTATCGCCGCTTCTGGCGGTACGCTCGACTTTCTGAAGTTGCTTTTCGACGGAGTCGAGATCTGCAAGCGCAAGTTCGGTGTTGATAATTTCGATGTCCGCGACGGGGTCGATTTTGTTGGCAACATGGATGACGTTGTCGTTGTCGAAACAGCGAACGACGTGGGCAATCGCGTCAGTTTCACGGATGTTGGCCAGAAACTTGTTTCCCAGGCCTTCACCTTTCGATGCGCCTGCAACTAAGCCTGCAATATCAACAAACTCCATGGTTGTCGGAACAATACGCTCGGGTTTTACGATTTCTGCGAGTGCATTCTGGCGCGGATCCGGCACTGCGACGATGCCGGAATTCGGTTCGATGGTGCAGAAGGGGAAGTTTTCTGCGTCGATGCCGGCTTTGGTAAGCGCATTGAACAAGGTAGATTTGCCAACATTGGGCAGACCAACGATACCGCACTTAAAACCCATATTTTATGCTTCCTTGAAACTGTGAAGACGGTTCATGGCTTTGGCCATGTCGCCACTAATAATGTCAGGTAATACGCGCAGGGCCTCGTCAATGCAGGCTTCTATGCGGCTTCGCTCGTCCGGGCTGGGTTTGCTCAGTACATAGTTTGACACCTTACTTGCGTGGCCTGGGTGGCCGATGCCAATTCGCAAACGGTGAAAATCCTTTTGGTTGCCAAGCGATTTTACGATGTCGCGCAGGCCATTGTGTCCGCCAATTCCGCCGCCGGTTTTTAGGCGTGCGGAGCCTGCCTCGAAATCCAGTTCGTCGTAGGCGATGAGAACGTCGTTAAGCGGAATTTTGAAAAAATTGATCATGGCACCGACGGATTGTCCGCTCAGATTCATGAAGGTTGATGGAATTAATAGCCGTACTTCGTCCGAGCCTAAACGAACACGGGCGGTGCGGCCATTAAAACGGGATTCGGCTGAAAGCGAAACGCCGGATTGTCTGGCAAGTTCTTCAACAAACCAGGCGCCGGCGTTATGACGGGTATCTTCGTAATCCCGGCCTGGATTTCCCAGGCCGGCAATGAGTTGAATAGCCATCTCAGACAGCTATAAGACTCAGTCTTCTGACTTGTCGTCGGCGCCTGCTTCAGCGTCCGCGTCAGCTGCTTCGTCGTCATCCTGAGAGCCGCCGCGAGGCATAATGACGTTGGCAATCGGCAGATCGTGATCTTCACCGTGTGACAAGGCCACGCTCTCAACACCTTCAGGCAAAGTGATGTCGGAGATGTGCACCGAATGACCTACTTCAATTGCCTGCATATCAACTTCGATATACTCGGGCAGATCTTTAGGGAAGCAGACAACTTCAAGTTCTGTAGCCGCATGCGCGATGATGCCGCCTTGAACTTTTACGCCGTGGCATGTCGTTTCATTGATGAAGTGAAGCGGTACGCGCATGTTGATCTTGGTGCTGGCGTCAACACGCAGAAAGTCGGCATGCATCAAAAGCGGCTTGGCCGGGTGACGTTGCAGGTCTTTTAATACAACCTGCTCGCTGCCGCTGCCTTCGATTTCCAGTGTGATCAGGCTGGTGTAGAAAGCCTCGTCTTCCAGATCTTTGACCAGATCCTTATGCGGGATCATGACAGCCATGGGCTCTTTCTTGCCGCCGTAAACTATGGCCGGGACTTCATTCGCCAGACGACGCAGGCGGCGGCTCGCACCTTTCCCTGCATCCTGACGCAATTTTGCGTTCACTGTATATTCGCTCATCGTAGTTCCTCTGATGTTGGCGATAGCACTGTCTTACCTGCGACCGGTTTGACAGTGGGTTTCGTTGACTACCTGCGGGTGTGCCGACGGAATTATCGGAACAGGGCGCTGATAGACTCTTCATTGCTGACGCGTCGAATTGACTCTGCCAGCAGGGACGACAGGGTTAACTGTCGAATTCGCGAGCAATTTTTTGCTTCATTGCTCAGCGGGATAGTGTCGGTAACGACCAACTCATCCAGCTCTGAATTTTCAATATTGTCGACGGCCTTGCCCGACAGTACGGGGTGCGTACAGTAGGCAACGACTTTTGAGGCGCCGTTTGCTTTCAATGCTGCCGCGGCTTTGCAGAGCGTGCCAGCGGTATCGACCATGTCGTCGACCATGATGCAGCTGCGGCCTTCGACTTCGCCAATGATATGCATGACTTGGGTTTCATTGGCCTTGGGTCGGCGCTTGTCGATGATCGCCAGATCGGCGTCATTTAACTGCTTGGCAATGGCGCGTGCGCGCACGACGCCGCCGATATCGGGCGATACGATCATGCAGCCTTCATACTTTTGGCGAGCAATATCGTCCAGCAGTACCGGTGATCCATAGACGTTATCCACGGGAATGTCGAAAAAGCCCTGAATCTGTTCGGCGTGCAGGTCAACCGTGAGCACGCGATTGATGCCGACGCGGCTGAGAATGTCGGCGACAACTTTAGCGCTGATAGGCACGCGCTGGGAGCGCACGCGGCGATCCTGGCGGGCATAACCGAAGTAGGGCATAACGGCGGTAATGCGTCCTGCAGAAGCGCGATGCAGCGCATCGGCCATAACTGCGACTTCCATCAGGTTGTCGTTGGTCGGTGCGCAGGTTGGTTGCAGGATGAAAACGTCAGCACCGCGTACGTTTTCATTAATTTCCACCAGAATTTCGCCGTCACTGAATTTATCGACGGTGGCATCGCCCAGAGGGATATGCAGGTGATTAACGACTTTGCGAGCCAGTTCCGGGTTAGCATTCCCGGTGAAGATCATCATTTTTGACACGGTTTTACGGTCCTGTCTGTGTGATCGCCTGGTTTGTTTAGCGGCGTTGAGTTCTGAAAGGCTATGTGGGCCCGCATAATCGCAGCGTTTCGGGCCTTGGCGTCGGGAGCGCTGCGTTTATCCCGGCCTACCCAGCCTGCGGTTTTGCGGGCCTGAATAGAAAAATAGCTGCGAGGTGCAGCTACATCACGCCGCAAACTACCGCGGGCTTTTCGAATAATGGCTGGGGCGGGAGGATTTGAACCTCCGAATGACGGGATCAAAACCCGTTGCCTTGCCGCTTGGCGACGCCCCAGCAAAACTGGTTAATTCAAATTCAGTGCTATGTGGCTGGGCGAATGGTTCACGCCGCGTGCAACAAAGCCGCTGTAACTTTCCGGCCGTTTAGAGAAAACGTCTTGTGCTGAAGCTTCATCAGCAAACCGGGCAAACACGCACGAGCCAGTGCCTGTCAGTTGGGCGGGGGCAAATTGATTCAGCCAATCCAGAGCGTTTTTCACCTCCGGATACAGGCTTTTAACGACATTTTCGCAGTCGTTTTTGGCACCCTGCCCAAGAAAGGCGGCTATTTTGATGGGTGAGGTGTTGCGTGTCAATTGCTCATGGGAAAAAATTTCCTGCGTGGACACGCTGCAGCCCGGATGAATGACCAGATACCAAACTGATTCCAGATCAAGGGCTTGTAGATTCTCGCCGATCCCCTCGGCCCAGGCCGTGCGTCCGCCTACAAATACGGGGACATCTGCGCCCAGCTGTAAGCCTAACTCCGATAGCTCAGACAGGCTTAGCCCGGTTTGCCAGAGCCTATTCAGGGCGAGCAGGGTCGACGCCGCATTGGAACTGCCGCCGCCAATGCCGCCACCCATGGGCAGGCGTTTGTTGATTTGAATGCCCGCTCCCTTAGTGCACTGGCTGTGATTTTGCAGTAAGCGGGCCGCCCGAATGATCAGGTTATCTTCAGGCTCCAGGTTCGGAAACTCGGTTTCGAGTGTGATTTCTCGATCCTCAGCGAGCCGGAATTGCATTTCATCGCCATAGTCCAGCAATTGAAATACGGTTTGCAGCGTATGGTAGCCGTCACTGCGGCGCCCGGTGATATGGAGGAAGAGGTTCAGCTTTGCCGGTGAAATCAGACGTAGTTGGCTCACGGAGCAGGGCACTCCACGGCGTCGCGCCAGTTGCGAATGATCCATTTCAGGCGGATCTGGCCGTTGTTCATATTGATGCGCGCTATTTTTTCGCTTTGGTAGCCGTAGCTTATATCCCAGCCGGACTGGTTTAAGGTGCTAGCCCTGCCGGCTTCCGGTGCCTGTTGGTAGGGCGCGTCGGGAGCAGGTTGGCCGCGTAACCAAAAGCGCAGTGACGAAACAGGCAGGTACCAGCCCATGTTGGCCAGCAGTTCTTCGGGTGTGTCGGCGCTAATGCTGTCTTCGGCCCCGCGGTGCAGGCTAACACTGCCATTGTCGCCATAGATTAGTGCTCCGCCAACTCCGAGCGGGCCACTCAAGCGTATTAAGTAGTGATTGATGCAGTCGTGCCAGTCAATGTTGGCGCTTTCCTGCTCGCCATAGGCCCACAGGCCAATTTTGCCGGTAAAGCCCCAGTGGTTTGGTGCAGGGTCGGTGGCGGGGGCGTTTGGCGTTAGTGAGCATGCGCTGACAAGCGCCATGGCGATGATCAGGCCAGCTGCTCGTAGCCTGTTGCGAAGACATACGGGCATCAGTTAGCCGAGTCCGCTTTCGGTACACTGACGTCGAGGCGCTCGAGTGTTTCGAGAATGATCGGGCTGTCGGGCGTGTGTTTTAGGCCTTCCCGCCAAATGCCCAGAGCGCGATCGCGCTGGCTTAGGCGCCATAGCACCTCGCCGAGATGGGCGGCAATTTCATGGTCCTTGGATTGCTCATAAGCTTGCTGTAAATAAGTTTGCGCCAAAGCGAGGTTGCCCTGTCGGTAGGCGATCCAGCCATAGCTGTCCTGTATGGCGGGGTCGTCAGGGCGCAGTTTTAGCGCTTTGCTCACCAATGAGCGTGCTTCTTCAAGGCGGTCCGTAAGAATTGCCAATGAATAGCCCAGAGCATTGAGTGCCGTAGCGTTGTCCGGATCCCTGCTCAATATGGCGCGTAAATCCTGCTCCATAAGTTCAATGTTTTTGCGGCGTTCGCTAAACAGGGAGCGCGCATAGAGCAGGTCGGTATTCTGCGGTTCCTGCACGAGTGCCTGGCTAAGTAAGGAGTGACCCTCTTCATAGTGGCGATGATCAAACAGTAAGTCAGACTCGAGCAGGAAGAGTTGAACGGCGATTACGGGATAGGCTTCGCGCGCGAGGCTGAGCTCGGTGCGCGCTTGCTTGAGGCCCTGCTGATCGTTGTGAATTTGCACTCTTCGGTTGAGTGCCGGCAACAATTGGGCGCTGGGGCCGACTTCCCCGTAATAGGAGAGCGCCTCCGGCCAGAGCTCCTCGAGTTCGGCGATGCGCCCTAAAAAGTAATTCGCGCTGTCTTTATATTGCGGGTCTGTGAGCAGACTGCGCAGCTGGCTCTTGGCTTCAACCAGGTCACCCATTTCCTGATTCAGCAGCGCCAGGGCGAGACGGATTGAGCCATCGTCCGGGTTTTGGTTGTCGAGTACCGTGTATTGGGCTTTTGCCTGGTAAATATCCGTGCGGGCGAGCAACTGCGCCAGATTCAGGCGCAGGCGCTTGTGATGTGGATATTGGTCAACGGCAAAACGCAGGCGTTCGATGGCTTCATTGCTGCGGTCGAGTTGCTGTAAGACCCGTGTTTCGATCAGCAGCGCATGGATGCTGGTTGGTTCGAAGGCTAAAACTTCACGGATTAACTCAAGCGAGCGCTGCTCCTGTTTGCGGTACTGCAGTAGCAGGGCGAGGCCGGTTTTAAGGTCGCGATTGTCGGGGTGCTCAGCCAGCAAGTCGACAAGGCGATTTTCAAACTGTTGTTGCTCGCTTTCCGAAAGCGAGAGTGCGCTGGCTGCGAGCGCCGCGAAATTGGCCTCGTGCTCGCTGCCAATAACCCGCGTCATATGAATTAGCGCTTCGACGGGGCGTCGCATGCGCGCTAGTGCCGAGGCTTTTATGAAGTGCGCTTCGGCGGCTTCAGGTTCCTGTTGTAGCCACAGTTGAGTCGCGTACAGTGCGGTTTCATCGTCATTGACGAACTGGGCGAGTCTGGCTGCTGTCGTAATAACGCCAAGGTCGCGGGTTTCCTCAGCCTGAACCATGTAATTAGTGAGGGCGAGATCATAATGCTGGCGGCGAATGGCAAATTCAGCGACTAGCAGATCGTAAAAACTGTCGTCAGGAAAGGGGATAAAGCGTCGCTCGGCTTTCACCTGCGGTGCTTGTGACGGGTTTTCTTCGGAGACCGATTTAGCCGGCGTGCCGGAGCAGGCCGCCAATAGGGCGGCGGCAAGCGGCAGGGCTAGCGTGCGCAGCCCCGGTATCATGGAGAGCTTTAAGGTCATCCAATAATTTTAGCATGCCAGCTCAGAACAGAGAAAAATATTGAATGACACAAGGCATGATCCACATTTGGTGGGCGACTTGCTAGAATTGCCCCCTTTTCGGGATCGGCTGTTAGGCCTGCGCATGAATTTGCTGGTATTAGGCATCAATCACAACTCCGCTCCTTTGGCGGTGCGCGAGCGCGTAGCCTTCGTTCCTGAATCGATGGAGGCGGCGCTGCAGCTGGCGTTGGGTCAGGATGGCGTGGAAGAAGTCGCCATATTGTCGACCTGTAATCGCACCGAGCTCTATGTTATCGGCGCCCGGGACAGCCAGGCGATTGCGTTATGGTTGGCAGATTACCACTCGATGGCCGTTTCCGATTTCGACAATTGCCTCTATACCCACACCGGGCTTCAGGCGGTTCGTCACATGATGACGGTCGCCGCCGGTCTGGATTCGCTGGTATTGGGCGAGCCACAAATTTTTGGTCAGATGAAGTCCTGCTATGCGGTGGCCAAAGAGGCCGGGTCTTTGGGGCCGAACCTTGAGCGCGCCTTTCAACAAGTGTTTGCCAGCGCCAAGAAGGTGCGCACAGACACGGCAATAGGTGAAAACCCGGTGTCGGTTGCCTATGCGGCGGTGAATTTAACGCAGCATATATTCAGCAATCTCTCGCGTTGCCATGCACTGTTAATTGGTGCGGGTGAAACCATTGAACTGGTTGCCCGTCATTTGCAGGACAAGGGTGTGCAGAAACTCACGATTGCCAATCGTACGCTGAGTCGCGCGCGTGAATTGGCAGAACGTTTCGGCGCCGAAGCCATCCTGCTGTCCGACATTCCCGAGCAGCTGCGAGACACCGATATTGTGGTTGCCTCGACTGCGAGTCAGTTGCCCATTCTGGGCAAGGGCACGGTAGAGGCCGCGATTCGCAAACGTAAGCACCGGCCCATGTTGATGGTCGACATTGCTGTGCCACGTGATATTGAGCCGCAGGTGGCGGAGTTGTCCGACGTCTACCTCTATACCGTCGATGATTTGCGCGAGATTGTAGACGAGAATCGCAAGGCGCGCGTTCATGAGGCCCTGAAGGCTGACGAAATCATTGATGCGGCGATGTTTGAATGGGAACGTCAGTGGCGCTCGCTTGATGCCGTTGATACGGTTAAAGACTATCGGGCGCAGGCTGAGGCCATACGAGCGCATGAAATAGAAAAGGCTCTGCGTGCCCTGAATAATGGGATGCCTGCCGAGCAAGTGCTGGAGCAATTTGCCCGCGGTCTAACCAATAAGCTAATTCATCGTCCCAGCTCGCGGCTGCGTGAAGCCGCCGCGAATGGCGAAACCCAAACCTTGAAACTCGCTCGCCAGCTGCTTGGGCTGGATGACAGCAAGACGGAATAACGGAGTTTATGAAAGCCTCAATTGCAGCAAAGCTTGATAATTTGTTGGAGCGCTTCGAAGAGTTGTCGGCCTTGCTTAGTGCGCCCGAAGTCATCTCCGATCAGGATAAATTCAGAGCCTACTCCAAGGAGTACGCCGAGTTGGAGTCGGTTGTAGAGTGCCATCGGAGCTATAAACGTGTCGAAGACGATCTTCGGGATGCACGTGCCATGCTGATTGACAGCGATGCGGATATGCGTGAAATGGTGGAAGACGAGATTTCCGCTAGCAACGACAAATTAGCGGCTCTTGAAGAAGAGCTGCAAGGCTTACTTTTGCCGCGCGATCCCAATGATTCGCACAACGTTTTTCTGGAAGTGCGCGCAGGCACCGGCGGCGATGAAGCGGCTATTTTTGCCGGCGATTTGTTCAGAATGTACAGCCGCTATGCGGAGCAGCAAGGCTGGCGCTTGGAGATTCTAAGTGAGCGTCACGGCGATCACGGTGGTTACAAGGAAATTATTACCCGGGTTGAGGGTAAGGATGTCTACGGGAAACTGAAATTTGAATCCGGCGCGCACCGCGTCCAGCGCGTACCCGAAACGGAATCCCAGGGGCGTATTCATACATCCGCCTGTACCGTGGCAGTGATGCCTGAACCTGACGAAATGGATGCTATCGAGCTCAATAAAGGTGACCTGCGGGTTGATACTTACCGCGCCAGCGGCGCAGGTGGGCAGCATATTAACAAGACCGATTCCGCCGTGCGGATTACCCACTTGCCGACGGGCATCGTGGTTGAGTGTCAGGACGAGCGTTCGCAGCACAAAAATCGTTCGCGCGCGATGTCTCTCTTGCAGGCGCGACTGAACGACATGGCCAGCAGCGCCGCTGCGCTGGAGCAGGCCGAGTCGCGACGTTTATTGGTGGGTAGCGGCGATCGCTCGGAGCGTATCCGCACCTACAATTTCCCGCAGGGCCGCTTAACGGACCACCGCATCAATCTCACCCTGTATAAGCTGGACGAAATTATGGCCGGCGATCTCAAGCACGTAATTGCGCCGCTGCGGCAGGAATATCAGGCAGACCTGTTGGCGGCCCTAGCGGAATAAGGTCCGTGGCTACGATAGACCGTTATCAGCAGCGCCGCAGCGAGTTGCTCGAGTCCGACTCGGCTGCGCTGGATGTCGATTTGCTGCTTTGTCATGTGCTGGATAAAACGCGGGCCTTTCTCTACGCCTACCCTGAGTACGTCTTGTCGTCCGAACAAATTGAACGGCTGGATCTCTTACTACACAGGCGCCGCAAGGGGGAGCCCGTTGCTCACCTCATTGGGCGCAGTGAGTTCTGGAGTTTGCCGCTCAAAACCTCCGCGGCAACGCTAATACCGCGCCCTGATACTGAATCTCTGGTCGAGACGGTTCTCGGGCTTTATCCGAATGCCCCCGGACTTAGTGTGCTGGATTTAGGCACGGGTACGGGCGCTATTGCGTTGGCGCTGGCAAGCGAGCGTCCCGCTTGGGACATCACTGCGATTGACTTAAGTCCTGAAGCGGTGGAGCTGGCAAAGGTCAATGCCGACTCGCTGGGGCTGGGCCGGATTCGCATTCTTTGTTCCGATTGGTTTAGCGCCTTGCCAGGCGAGCGCTTCGACCTCATTGTGTCCAACCCTCCCTATATAGAAGACGGCGACCCCCATTTGAAGCAGGGCGATTTGCGCTATGAGCCCCATTCGGCGTTAGTATCCGGTGCAGAGGGGCTCGACGATATTCGGCGTATTAGCGTCGACGCGCTACACTTCCTGAAGCCTGGCGGGCGCTTGGTGCTGGAACATGGCTTCCGTCAGGCCGAGAGTGTTGCGGACGAACTGGCTAAGTGCGGATATACCGACATTGAGGCTCGCCGTGATTATGGCGGCAATCTCCGTCTTACCTTTGCGCGTGTGACGCCCAGCGGAGACAGTAACTATGCGGGATGAGGAACTACTGCGCTACAGTCGCCACATTCTCCTGCCCGGGCTGGATGTGGCGGGGCAAGAAAAGTTACTGGCTGCTCGTGTCTTGATTGTTGGCTTGGGTGGCTTGGGAAGCCCCGTTGCGCTGTATCTGGCGGCCTCCGGTGTTGGCCATCTGACCCTGGCTGACGATGACGAGGTGGAGCTGAGTAATCTGCAGCGTCAGATTGCTCATCGCACGGAGGATGTCGGCCAGCTCAAAGCGGAGTCCGCACGCGCGGCCTGTCTGGGCGTGAATCCCGCTATTGCGGTGTCCGTTGTTACAAAGCGGCTGGCCGGTGATGACTTGCTTGCGCAAGTGCGTGTGGCTGATGTGGTTGTTGATTGTAGCGATAATTTTAGTACCCGTTTCGCTCTGAACGAGGCCTGCGTGGCCGCGACCAAGCCCCTGGTGAGCGGCGCCGCGATTCGTAGTGAAGGGCAGCTTTCGGTGTTCGATAGCCGGCTGGAACATTCCCCCTGTTATCGCTGTCTTTACAGTCCGGAAGCAGGGGATGAGCAGCTCAATTGCTCCGAAGCGGGCGTGCTGGCGCCCATCGTTGGTGTGATTGGCAGTTTGCAGGCGCTGGAGTGCGTCAAGCTACTTAGCGGGTTTGGCGAAACACTTACCGGTCGCCTGCTGCTGATAGACGGTGCTACCATGGAGATCAGAACGCTTAAACTGGGCAAGGACACTGGATGTCCCGTGTGTAGTGGCGAAAAAAGATAAAATGCCGCTGTCACAACAGCGATTATAATCACAAAAATACGGAGACCTGCCAATGCGCATGCTTCTGCGACTTTATTATTTGATTCACGACAATTTATTTGCGGCCTTGAAGCACCTTGATGGTCTGGCCCTGCTTGCCATTCGTTTGTTTCTCGCACCCGTCATGATCGGTGCGGGCATGACCAAGTGGCACAATTTTGACAATACCGCTGAATGGTTTGGCAATGAACAATGGGGCTTGGGTTTGCCTTTTCCCGAGCTGATGGCGGGTTTGGCTACCGGTACCGAATTGCTTGGCGGCTTCTTTCTTCTGTTCGGGCTTGCCGTTCGCTGGGTGGCTATCCCCCTCCTGATTACCATGGCGGTTGCCGCCCTGGAAGTGCACTGGGATAAGGGTTGGTTTGCCATCGCGCCCAGCGATCCGACGACGAGTACGGCAAAGGTTTTGGCGGATGTGGGTATTCCCGGTGCGGTAGACAGTTTGGAGAACAGTCTTGAAGTGGGTAAGCGGCTGACGGCTGCCCGCGAAATTTTGCAGGAACACGGCAATTACGATTGGCTGACTGAAAAAGGGCCTGTGGTGATTCTGAATAATGGCATCGAATTCGCCACTACCTACTTTATTATGCTGCTGGTCCTGTTTTTCTGGGGCGGTGGTCGCTATGTCAGTCTGGATTACTATCTGGATCGCAGCGCGAGGCGGGCCCTTGAGGAAAGCGAGCCACCACTGCGCGATCTTGATGATCTGAATGTTCCTGACTGAACAGCCCCTCCGGATAATACGCCACTGAACCCCCTATCCCGGTCCGCAAGGCCGGGATATTCCCATTTGCAAGCGTTACCCGACTTCATTTGATAGAATGCCGTCCTCATAATTTTATACAGAGGATAGACATTGCTGAAAAAGCTGTTCAAAAAGCCAACTGCGTCGGATTCAACTCCGGATAATGTCAGCACCCACGCCAGTATACCTGCCGCCAAGGAGCGAGTGACGAGCAAGGACACGGCTGACTCAACGCAGGGCAAACGCGGCAAGCGACGGAGCAAACCTGGCGCCGACGCACAGCAAGCTTCCTGGTCAATTGCTGATTTTCAGGTGCCGGAAATGCCGGGGAAGGTCCGATTTCATGATTTCGGGCTCGACGATCGAATCATGCATGCCATCGCAGATCTCGGCTTTGAATACTGCTCGCCGATTCAGGCCGCCGCCTTGCCCCACACCCTGCGCGGCCACGATGCAATTGGTAAAGCCCAGACCGGTACCGGCAAAACAGCGGCCTTTCTGATTTCTGTTATCAATGACATGCTCAATAATCCCGTTGAAGACGAGCGCTATCTCGGTGAACCGCGGGCGCTGGTCATCGCGCCGACGCGGGAATTGGTGCAACAGATTGCCGAAGATGCCCGTCAGTTAACGAGCCACACCGGTCTCAATGTTGTTACCCTGATTGGCGGTATGGATTACCAGAAGCAGCAAAATCAGCTCACGAGCAAACTGGTTGATATTGTTATTGCCACTCCCGGGCGCTTGCTCGACTTTAGTGGTCGCGGCGATCTGTTTCTGGATCGGGTTGAGCATCTGGTTATTGATGAAGCCGATCGCATGCTCGATATGGGTTTCATCCCTCAGGTAAAGCGCATTATTCGGCTTACGCCGCCTAAAGAAAGCCGTCAAACGCTTCTATTCAGCGCGACCTTTACTGATGATGTTATTCGCCTGACCGAGCAGTGGACCTACCAGCCGGTCAGTATCGACATTGAGCCGGAGCAGGTGGCGACTGATAACGTCGAGCAGAAAGTTTATTTGGTGTCGGAGCAGGAAAAGTTTCAGATCCTGCAGCGTATCGTGCGCATGCCTGAAGCAGTCAGCGTTATCGTGTTTGCCAACCGGCGCGACCAAACCCGCCGTTTACATGAGCGTTTGCGCAAGGGCGGCATTGCGGCCGGTCTTCTCTCGGGCGAAATCCCGCAGAATAAACGCACCCAAACCCTGCAGCAATTCAAAGACGGCAAGGTTCAAGTGCTGGTGGCTACTGATGTCGCGGGGCGCGGTATTCATGTTGATGGCATCAGTCATGTGGTGAATTTTACGCTACCTGAAGACCCGGAAGATTACGTCCACCGTATCGGGCGTACCGGCAGGGCCGGTGCCAAGGGTGTATCGATCAGTTTTGCTTCAGAAGATGATGCCTTTTTGTTGCCGGCAATCGAAACCTTGCTCGGTGTCAAATTGCCCTGCGAACAGCCGCCAGAGGATTGGCTTAACTAGCCATCGTCGGAAACAATCGCAGGTAGGCCCGTCTTACCTGCAAGCTTCGCCCCTTAACTTTTCTGAAGTTTTTCGAGCCACAAAATCGTGCCGCCGCAGACTGCCGCAGGCATGATGAATAAATTCACTATGGGTATCATGGTGCCCAGCATGACCATTAAGCCAAAAGGCAGGGTGCTGCTGCGCGCTGCGCGCAAGCGCCGTTTGCTCTCGGCAAAGCTGAGACCGTGGTTGTCCATTGCGTAGTCGCAATATTCCAATGCGAGCATCCATGCGCCCAGTAAAAACCAGAGCAGGCCCGAGAAGGGTGATATGGGCGGGATGAAGCTCAGCACTAATACCAGCAAGGCAAAGAGGGCGTAGTACATCAGTTTTCGGATTTCGCGCAGGATGCTGCGTGGAAAGCTGGCCAGTGCGTTGGCTATGGTTTCGCGCCCGGCTACTTCTTTGCCGCTCAATTTCTCTTCGACTTTTTCTGCCAGCAAACCATTGAAGGGTGAAGCAATAATATTGGCGATGGTGCTGAAAGTGTACATGGCGATGGCTAGCACTAGCACCACCGCCAGGGGCCATAAAATCCAGCTCAAGAAGGAGAGCCACTGCGGCAGCCAGCCAAGAATGGCGGTAATGCCTCTGCCTAGCATGTCAAAGCCCAAGGTCATCAGTACCGCAAAGATTACAACGTTGATGGTAAGCGGCAGTGCGACAAAAAGCCGAATTTGAGGTTCGCGTAACATCTTGAAGCCACGCATCAGGTAGCTGAGTTCATTGTTCACTATTTTTTGGCCTCGCTCTTTGTTGAGCTATCTTTTGTCGGGATTTCCAAGGCGCTGCCGCATTGCGCACACAGGCAGCGCTCCTGTCCGGCGTAGGCTTTGGCAAGCGTCCGGTTTATCGGCTTGCTCATGCACCAGCAGGATGCGGGCTCTGCACCGGCAGCGATAGCACATCGGTTTAACCGCCCGCACTGAGGGCAATTCGCGGCGTCAGCGGTAGTGTTTAGATTTGTCATATTGGCAATACGTGCTCCCAAGGTGGCTCTGACACGGTTCAGCAAAGTGCGGGTGCAGCGGGTATACTGTCTGTGGAGGTGTGCAGATGCAAGACGATGATAACTGCTTTGCCAAAGAAGTCGGAGAGGTTCAGCCGCTGCGGGTTAAAGAGCGCGTCGCCATTAGGCGCGAGGATGTCTCTGAATTGGCAAGGGCTGCTCGACGTGAGGCAGCGCAAAGTGAGCCGGCCATCGATACCAATTTCCTGTCGGATGCTGAAGTCCCTCTGCTTGATGCACATTACACGCTGTCTCATCAGGCCCCGGGTGTGCAACATGGTGTTTTTCGCAAGTTGAAACAGGGAAGCTATGAGCACGAAGCCAGACTGGATCTTCACCGCATGACGGTTGAGCAGGCGCGACGTGAAGTGTTTTCCTTTATATCTGACGCGGTGCAATTGAATTTGCGGAGTTTGCTTATTGTGCATGGCAAGGGACTTGGTTCCCAGGCCGGGGGCGCAGTATTGAAAAGTTACATCAATGCCTGGTTGCCGCAATTGGAGCCAGTACTTGCTTTTGTTAGCGCGCAGCCGCGTCATGGTGGTGTTGGCGCAGTCTACGTTTTGCTAAAGAAGAGCGTGGCTAAAAAGCAGGAAAACAGAATTCGTTTTAATCGAGGGCGGGAGAGCTAGGCGGGGTAATGCACCCCGCAAAGGTGAGCTACTGAGCGCCGCTGCGGCTAAGGACGTCCGCAAAGTCGGTGGAGTTTTTATGTTCTTTTATGTAGCTCAATACGGTGCGCCCTGACTGATTCCGAGCATTGATGTTGTGGCCTGCTTCGAGAAACATGCCAACAAATAACTCAAAATCGTCTACCCGCATGCTCTGGTAGGCTTTCTCCAGCATATGGAAGTCAGTATCTACTCCGGTGGGCGGCTGTACATTCAGAAATTGGCGGACGCGGTCTTCAGTCCACACTTCATCGACAACTTTTTCTTTATCTTTACGCATGTTGATTCCTTGAATATCTGTAGGGCCTTTAGGCGCCCAGTTTTTTGTTCAGTAATTGATTAACCATGCCGGGGTTGGCTTGCCCCTGCGAGGCTTTCATTATCTGACCAACAAAAAAGCCCAGCATTTTTTTACGTTTTTTATCGTCGGCAGACTGGAATTGCTCAACTTGATCCGGGTTGGCGGCAAGCACATCATCAATCATTTTTTCCAGTTCGCCGCTGTCGGAGACTTGCTTGAGGCCCTTGGCCTCAATCACTGCATCGGCATCGCTGCCCTCACCATTCCAGAGCGCCTCGAAAACCTGCTTGGCAATTTTGCCGGAAATGCTGTTATCACGGATGCGCTGTATGAGGCCGCCAAGTTGTGCTGCGCTTACGGGAGTTTTCGAAAAGGCCAGGCCCTCTTTATTGATACGGCCCATTAATTCGCCCATTATCCAGTTTGCGGCTAGCTTGGCATCGCGCGCGGCGCTGGATGTTTCCTCGAAATAATCGGCAATCTCGCGCTCTGTGGTGAGAACGTCGGCGTCGTAACTCGACAGGCCGTAGTCTTTTTCAAAGCGCGCCCGTTTGGCATCCGGCGGTTCCGGCAGCTTGTTGCGCAGTTGCTCGATCAGGCTATCTTCAATGGCAACGGGCAGTAAGTCGGGGCAGGGAAAGTAGCGATAGTCATTGGCTTCTTCCTTGCTACGCATGGGCCGCGTTTCATTGCGTTCACTGTCGTAGAGGCGTGTTTCCTGCCTGATGGTTCCGCCGTCTTCAAGCACATCGATCTGGCGCTGGGTTTCAACGTGAATGGCGCGTTCGATAAAGCGAAAGGAATTCAGGTTTTTGGTTTCTGTGCGCGTGCCGAGTTTTTCGTCGCCTTTACGCCTGACGGATACGTTGGCATCGCAGCGTAGCGAACCCTGTGACATGTCGCCGTCGGAAATGCCGAGATAGGTCACAATGGAGTGAATCTTCTTCAGGTAGGCAACCGCTTCTTCGGCACTGCGCATATCGGGTTCTGACACGATTTCAATCAGCGGTGTGCCGGCGCGGTTGAGGTCGATGCCGGACATGCCGTGGCCGTGGGAATCAAAACTGCCTTCATGTAGTGATTTGCCCGCATCTTCTTCGAGGTGGGCGTGGTGGATACGAATACGTTTGCTGGTGCCATCGCCGAGCTGAATGTCCAGTACGCCGGGGCCGACGATAGGGATATCCATTTGACTGGTCTGGTAGCCCTTGGGCAAATCGGGGTAAAAATAGTTTTTTCGATCAAAGACCGATTCGCGGCTGATTTCGGCATTTACAGCCAGACCAAATTTGATCGCACTGATAACGGCTTCTTCATTTAACACCGGCAGGGTGCCGGGCAGCGCCAAGTCCACAGCGCAGGCCTGTGTGTTGGGAGCTGCACCAAAGGTTGTACTGGCGCCGGAGAAGATTTTCGATTTTGTCGACAGTTGCACGTGCACTTCGAGGCCGATTACTGTTTCCCATTCCATAGCGGTCTCCTTATCCAAATGCCGGTGCGAACTGTTTGTGCCAGTCGGTTTGTTGTTGGAACTGGTGCGCGGCATTCAAGATGTCTGCCTCACAAAAGTCGCGGCCTATCAATTGCAGTCCCACTGGTTTGTTGTCGACCATGCCCGCGGGGATGGACAGTGCCGGTACGCCGGCAAGATTGACTGCGATGGTGTACATGTCTTCGAGGTACATCGTGAGTGGGTCGTCCACTTTTTCACCTAGCGCAAAGGCTGGGCTGGGGGAGGTTGGTCCCGCAATCATGTCGACTTCTTTAAAGGCTTCGGTGAAGTCGTTTTTGATGAGGCGGCGAATTTGTTGCGCCTTGCGGTAGTAGGCGTCGTAAAAACCAGCTGATAGTGCATAAGTACCTACCAGAATGCGGCGCTTAACTTCGTCGCCGAAGCCTTCTTCGCGGGTTCGGGTATAGAGGTCGGCAAGATCGAGCGGGTTGTCGCAGCGGTGGCCGTAGCGCACGCCGTCGTAGCGTGAGAGGTTGGTTGATGCCTCCGCCGGCGCTATCACGTAATAGCAGGGAATAGACAGGTGGCTGTGGGGCAGGCTGATGTCTTTCAATATTGCGCCCATTTTTTCGAATTCAGCTAGTGCTGCACGGGTTCTCGATGCCACCCCGTCGGACAAGCCTTCGGCAAAGAACTCACGGGGAATGCCAATGACTTTACCTTTGAGTGAATTGTTCAGGCTGGCGCAGTAATCCGGTACTGCGCAATCGATGCTGGTGCTGTCTTTTGCATCAAAACCCGCCATTGCCTGCAAAAGCAGGGCAGAATCTTCGGCGCTGCGAGTCATTGGGCCGGCCTGATCCAGGCTGGAGGCAAAGGCGATCATGCCATAGCGACTGACACGGCCGTAAGTGGGTTTAAGGCCTGTGAGATTGCACAGCGCTGCCGGTTGGCGAATTGAGCCGCCGGTATCGGTGCCGGTCGCGGCTGGCGCCAGTCCCGCCGCGACTGCGGCTGCGGATCCACCGGAAGAACCGCCAGGCACGCAGTTGGTGTCCCAGGGGTTGCGCACAGGGCCATAGAAACTGGTTTCATTGGAGGAGCCCATCGCAAACTCATCCATGTTGGTTTTGCCCAATGTGACCATGCCGCTGGCCGCAATTCTTTCGACAACCGTTGCATCGTAGGGTGCAATGAAATTATCCAGCATTTTGGAACCGCAACTGGTGCGTACGCCGTTGGTGCAGAATATGTCCTTGTGCGCGAGCGGAATGCCGTCCAGAAGACCAACTTTTCCGGCGGCCCGGCGCTGGTCCGCCGCTTTCGCACTGGCTAGGGCCTGTTCTTCGAGTACGGTGATGTAGGCGTTCAGCGTCCGGTTGTGGGCGGCGATACGGCCTAGAAAGTGTCGGGTCAGCTCTTCGCTGGAAAACTGTGCCTTGGCCAAGCCGTCTGCGAGTTCACGTAAACTGAGTGTATGCATGTTTCAAAGAAGTCTCTGTTGCTGCGGATATAGTGGCCGGCGATAGGCTGGTGGCCGGTGGGGCGCGCAGTTGCGCCCTCATGCCTGCGGGCTTATTTTGCTATCATTTACTCGATAACTTTCGGTACCAGATAAAGTCCGTCTTCAGCTCTGGGGGCCAGTGCCTGAAAGCGGTCGCGCTGATCAATTTCGCTGACCTCGTCCTTTCGCAGTCGCTGAACGGCATCATGGGGGTTGGCCATTGGGGCAACCGATCCCGTATCCACGGCCTGCATTTGGTCGACCATGGCCAGAATGTCACTTATGCGACTGGCGACAGAATCGATCTGCTCAGGGGCAATACGGATACGTGCCAGATGCGCGATTTTTTCAATGTCGGATGGGCCAACGGCCATGCTTCACCTGCTATTGTGTGTTTGAGATTTGACTGTCTTCGTTCGCTTGCTACGCTTTCGTTCAATTTGGCGCTCGCGCGTGCCGCTTCCTTCTTTTGGAAGCGCCGCCCGAAAAGTATCCCGCCTCAAGTGATAATACGTGATGCGACACTCGGCCAGCTCTGCGCAGGGGCGCTAAACTTAACATATTTGCGCCTTGCCCTGAATCCCTGCCGTTGATAGAGTTGCAGAGATTTGTGGCGGCGGGCCGAAGAATAATAGAAAATAGCCGCCTTTGCGCTACTGGCAGTAATAATTCAGCCCGATTCGGGCTCCTACAGGTGATTTGCATAGATGTTCAAACGTATCCGCGGTCTGTTTTCCAATGATCTTTCTATTGATTTGGGGACGGCAAACACGCTTATCTACATTCGAGATCAGGGCATCGTGCTGGATGAGCCCTCTGTTGTAGCCATCCGGGTTCACAATGGTCAGAAAACAGTCGAGGCGGTTGGCACCGAGGCAAAACGCATGCTGGGTCGCACACCCGGCAATATCACGGCGATCCGACCTCTGAAAGACGGCGTTATCGCTGACTTTCAGGTTACCGAGAAAATGTTGCAGCACTTTATCGCCAAAGTGCATCAAAACAGTATTATCCGCCCCAGCCCGCGTGTGTTGGTGTGTGTTCCCTGTAAATCGACCCAGGTTGAACGCCGGGCGATTCGCGAATCGGCGTTGAGTGCCGGTGCGCGCGAAGTTCGTTTAATAGAAGAACCGATGGCTGCGGCCATAGGTGCCGGGCTTAATGTTGAAGAGGCCACAGGTTCGATGGTTGTTGATATCGGCGGCGGTACCACCGAAATCGCGATTATCTCCCTTAACGGTGTGGTCTACTCCGATTCGGTGCGTGTGGGCGGTGACCGCTTTGATGAGGCGATCGTGACTCACGTACGCCGCACCTACGGCAGCTTGATTGGCGATGCGACCGCCGAGCGCATCAAGAAGGAAATTGGCTGCGCCTACCCGCTGGATGAAGTTCGTGAAATTGATGTTCGCGGCCGTAATCTGGCCGAGGGTATCCCTCGCCGCTTTACACTCAATAGCAACGAAATTTTGGAAGCACTGCAAGAGCCGCTGACGGTGATCGTGCAGGCGGTTAAACGGGCTTTGGAGCAATCGCCTCCTGAATTGGCAGCAGATATTGCCGAGACTGGTATCGTCTTAACCGGCGGTGGTGCGCTGCTGCGCGGCATTGATCAATTGCTGGCTGACGAAAGTGCCTTGCCGGTGATTGTTGCTGAAGATCCCCTGACCTGTGTTGCTCGCGGCGGTGGTCGCGCAATGGAGATTATGGAAAAACATCGCCTGGATATGCTGTCCACAGAGTAAACGGGTCTGAACCCATGTTCCGGTAAATACCGGCAAAGGGAGCGACACTATCAAACCCATTTTTTCTTCAGGTTCATCAGTAGGCGTCCGCCTACTGGTTCTCAGCGCGGTCGCACTGTTGCTGATTCAGGCGGCGCGCAGCCACTGGCTGGATACGCCACTGTCTTACCTGTCTAGCCTTTCGCTACCCATATACAAGTTAACGGAAATTCCCTCGGAGATGACGAGAGGTCTGCAGGACTTCCTGAGCAGCCGCGAATCCTTGCGCGAGGAGAATGCTCGTCTGCGGGCAGAAGCGCTGGTGTTGCGCGCCAAAACGCAGAAGCTTGCCTCACTGCGCGCGGAAAATCTGCGTTTACGTGAATTGCTGAATTCCTCGTCGCACAAAGAGGAATCTGTATTAGTGGCTGAAGTTGTTGGTCTGGCGTCGGATCCGGCTCAGCATGTTTTTGTGATTGACAAGGGCATTGTCGACGGCATACACCAGGGACAGGCCGTTATCGATGCTGAAGGGCTGGTGGGTCAGGTGATTGATGTTGCCCAAAATCACAGCCGGGTAATGATGATTACCGATCCAACCCATGCCCTGTCTATTCAGGTGAACCGCAATGGTGTGCGCGCCATAATTGAGGGCACGGGCCTGATTGATTTACTTGAAATCAGTCATGTTGCCGCTACGACCGATGTTAAAGTTGGCGACCTGTTGATTAGCTCCGGTTTGGGAGGGCGTTTTCCTGCCGGTTACCCTGTTGCCCGTATTTCGGAAGTGACTATCGATCCGGGTGAGCCCTTCGCCACTGTTCGCGCGCGGCCCTTGGCGCAGCTGGATAAAGCCCAGTTTGTCCTGCTGGTATTTAGTCGCGCGGAAGGCCTGCCAGAGGATGGATGATCGCGCCCATAGTTTTTGGGTGGTGCTGCTAACGCTTTTTTTAGCGCTGGCACTGAGCGTTTACCCGCTTCCGATTTGGGCGCGTTGGCTGCGCCCGGACTGGGTGGTGATGGTTGTTTGCTTCTGGGTGTTGTTCCTGCCAAATCGCGTTGGTGTTGGTTGGGCCTGGATTGTGGGTTTGTGTATGGACGTGCTGCATGGCAGCTATCTAGGTCAAAATGCCTTTGCCCTGGCGGTGGTGGCCTATTTTGTCCATATTTCCCATCAGCGCATGCGCATGAGCGGTTATCGTAAGCAGGCGGTCTTTGTTTTCAGTATGGTGGGCATTCACATACTTTTAACGCAGTGGGTACAAAATTTGTTAGGCGTTGCCGACATCAGCCTGCTCGTGTTGTTGCAGGCGCTGATGAGTGCCCTGCTTTGGCCTCTGGTTCACGTGGCCATGACCTATCTGTGCTATCGATTTCTCGTCAATTGATGCATTCCTCCCCTAAAGAACAATTCTATCTGGCATCCCAATCGCCGCGACGTCGCGAGCTACTAGCCCAGCTTGGCTTTCGCTTTTTCGTTCAGGCGGCGGATATTGATGAATCTGTTCAGCCAGACGAAAGTCCCGAAGACTGCGTCCTTCGTTTGGCGGAAAGTAAGGCCGCAGCGGTGTGGAACTCGCCAGCTCGAATCCACTCAATACCTGTATTGGCCGCAGACACTATCGTTGTGCTTGATAATACGATTTTGGGAAAACCACGTGATGGCGATGAGGCTTGTGCCATGTTGCAGGCTTTGAGCGGTCGCTGGCATCGAGTGCTTACGGGAGTGGCTCTAGTGAACGGTGAGCGGCATGATAGTCTTGTTCAGACGAGTCGGGTCAGCTTTGCTAAACTGTCCCTGGCACAAATCCGGCGCTATGTGGCAAGTGGTGAATCCGCTGATAAAGCCGGTGCCTATGCTATTCAGGGTCGAGCGGCTGCCTTTATCAGTGATATTCAGGGGAGCTACTCGGGCGTGGTTGGATTGCCGCTCTATGAAACCTGCCGCTTGTTGCGGCGTTATGGAATTGATGTGCCGCTATGAGCGAAGAAATTCTCATTAATGTTACGCCGATGGAAACTCGTGTTGCCGTGGTGGAAAACGGTGTACTCCAGGAAATTTATATTGAGCGTTCTCGAGCCAAAGGCATTGTCGGCAATATTTACCAGGGCAAGGTAGTACGCGTTTTGCCAGGCATGCAAGCGGCCTTTGTTGATATTGGTTTGGAAAAGGCTGCCTTTATTCATGCCTCGGATATTGCGGCGCTGAGTGCCAGCGGGCAAGCCGAGACGCCTGATATTCGAACCATCGTTAGGGAAGGGCAGGCGCTGACGGTTCAGGTGATAAAAGATCCTCTCGGAACGAAGGGCGCACGTCTTACCACGCACTTGTCGGTTTCATCGCGCTATTTGGTGTACATGCCGGAGACGGACCATATAGGGATATCGCATCGCATTGATGACGAGCAAGAGCGACAACGGCTGCGTCAATTGGTGGAAAGCAGTGCCGTTGTTGACGGCGAAGCATCAAGCGGGGGCTACATTATTCGCACGGCAGCCGAAGGTAGTGGTGACGATGAAATTTCGGCAGACACCCGTTTTCTCAAGCACCTCTGGCAGGCGGTCGCCCGTCGCCGGAAACGGGATCCCGCCCCTTCTTTAATTTATGAGGACCTGCCGTTGTTCATGCGAACTATTCGGGATCTGGTGCGTCCGGGACTCGAGAAAATTCGTATCGATTCGAAGGAAAGCTATCAGCGGGTCGTGGAATTTGCGACCGACTATGTACCCGAAATACTGCCTATACTGGAGTACTATCCGGGCGAAAGACCGATATTTGATCTCTACAATGTTGAAGATGAACTGCAGCGCGCTTTAGGTAAAAAGGTCGACCTTAAATCCGGTGGTTATTTGGTGATTGATCAGACGGAGGCGATGACAACGATCGATATCAATACGGGAGCCTTTGTCGGTCACCGCAACCTTGAGGAAACTATCTTCAAGACCAACCTGGAGGCAACTGCGGCTCTTGCGCGTCAACTGCGCGTACGAAATCTGGGGGGGATTATCATTATCGACTTTATCGATATGGAAGATCCCGAGCATCGCCGGCAGGTTTTACGGGCGCTCGAAAAGGCCATGGAAAAAGACTACGCCAAAACCAGTATTACCGGCGTGTCCGAGTTGGGTTTGGTTGAGATGACCCGCAAGCGCACGCGTGAAAGTCTGGAGCATGTATTGTGCGAAACCTGTCGCTATTGTTCGGGGCGCGGCTCTCTGAAATCCGCTGAAACCGTGTGTTATGAAATATTTCGGGAAATTTTACGCGAGGCGCGGGCCTACGAGAGCGACCGCTTGATGGTGTTGGCGTCGCAGGAGGTTGTCGACAGATTGCTCGACGAGGAATCGGCGAGCGTTGCAGATCTGGAAGAATTTATTGGCAAGGCTATTCAGTTTCAGGTGGAAGCGATTTATACGCAGGAGCAGTTTGATGTGGTACTGCTTTAATGTAGGGGGCGAGCCCTAGAATGGCGCAGATGTTAAATAGCGCAATGCTACTGCTTTACCGCTGGACTTGGGCGCTGGCCATCATGTTGCTGGTTGTGCTGGCACTATATGCCAGCCTTGGCCGCTACTATATTGAGTACCTTCCCAAGTACGCTGAACATTTGGCGAGCTACGTTCGTGACAATAGTGATATTGAGATGCGAATGGTCAAGCTCGAGGGCGACTGGTCTGGTCTTTCTCCTGTGCTTTCCCTGCAATCATTGGAGCTTGCGCACGAAGGGCAGATCGCGGCCAAGCTCACAGGCGTGCGCGGCAAGCTTGGGGTGGTCTCGGGATTGTTGTCGCATCAGAGCATAGAATTGATCGAGCTGCGTGCGAGTCGGCTCGAGTTACACTTGCGCGAAAGCGAAGCGGGCGATTGGCGGTTTGCTGGCAGTTCTTTGACGGGGGGTAGTGAAGGAAGTTTTGATCTCGTCGCCCTGTTGCTCGGTATTCGCGATGCCAATCTAAGTGAACTTAACCTGACCCTGCATTATTTTAATGGTGAAGAAGCGCAGCTATGGGGCCACCGGATACGCCTGTCCGGAGACAGCCATTTCCACCGGCTCAAGGCCACACTCGGTATCGCCGAATCAAGCCCCACGCGTCTCATCGCTGAGCTGAATGGCGATCCACGATCCGACGACTTTATTTTGAACGCCTATGTGCGCCTGGAGGACAGCTCGTTTAAATCGGTTGCGCCTTTATTTGGTCGTTATGAAAAACTGGCGGGTATCGACGGCAGTGGTGAGTTTTGGCTCAG
>JBFJTG010000012.1:0-52248 GCA_041625575.1 Litorivivens sp. | reverse complement strand
TGCGGGCTATCGTCTGGATTGGATATATAAATATCACTGCGTCGGGTTTGTCCGGCAATAATATCGATAATACTCTTATCCACAGCGATGCCGCCATAGGCGTAAGTACTTGTCAATAAAATAAAAAATATATAGGTGATGAGGGTTGCGACGTTTTTCATTGAGCCAGTTCGCTTTGGTTTCAGTGAATCATAACACCCATAATTTGGGACCGCGAAATTGAGCTTTGACAAGGTGAAAAATTTCTGCGACACAGTTGACAATAAGGGTAAGTACTTATACTCTGCCCTTGCTCCGAAAGGAGAGGGGGTAGTGCTTTGAGTAGGCACTGCCATGTACGGTGGCCATTTACATACTCAACTCTAATAACATGTTCTCGCGTGATGCCAGAACTAAATGATTGAGGGTTGTTTGATGGTAAATGTGCATATCCGTGCGTCTGTACGTTTTTTTTCTGTGGCGCTTCTCGCTGCAGCCTGTTCTTTCTCTTTTGCTGCGACTGATGGTACTAAAGGTGCCAATTCAACCGGTTCGGCAAATATCAACGCCAATGTTCCTGCCAAAGTTAAAATTTCCGGGATGACAGATCTGGATTTTGATACGGCTCTGTCCTCATGGAGTTCTGGTGACTTGACGGAAACTACAACAGCCTGTGTATGGTCATCGACCGGCGGCTATACGGTGAAAGCTGCATCAGGAACACCCGCTGATACAGCCTTTGTGCTAAAAGCATCGGGTCAATCCGACCTGCCTTACTCTGTAACGTGGACTGACTCAGCGGCCACATCTACAGCCTTGAGCTACGACACCGCGACTACGGCAACCCAGGTAACTGATGCAGGTAACCAGAACTGTGCAACGGGTGTATTAGCCCAGTTGAGTATCAAGCTGGCTGGCGCTGATCTGGAAGCTGCCAAAGCGGCGGATTACAGTGGAGTTATCAACGTCACTGTTGCAACGCCCTAAATTAAAGCCCTTTTAGGGGTTTCGCCAGCAGTTTGGTGCAACCCCAGCTAACGCTTGACATTAGCCTACTCGCCTGCTGTGATGTAAGTCACAGTTTTGCTGCGGTTGCTGCTTTATGCGCCTAATTCATAGGCTAACTTGGTGTTGGCCTTTAATTGCAATGTTCTCAATGACATCGCATGCTCAGACATTGACGGACACATCGTCCGCAGATGTCACGATTAGCGTGACGGTGCCAGCGCATGTGAACATTTCGCAAATTCAGGATGTGACCCTGGACTCCTGGACGGGTGTGGGGGATTTGGAGTCCTCGCAGCAGGTGTGCGTCTGGTCGAGCACGGGCGACTATACAATCGCCATGAGTACGACTGAAGGGAAAAAGGGCTTCGGTATGACTGGCCCTGGCGGCAAGGAGCTTGAGTACAGTGTGCTGTGGGATTCTGGCTCTGGCTTACAACCCATTGTCTCCGGGCAAAGCTATGCGGGCCTTCCTGCCAATTCCAAGTCAATTAATTGTAATACGGGTACTGATAGCGCTAATCGTCCCTCTCTCAAAGTTTCTGTTGCAGAAAAAGACCTCAATACCGCAAAAGCAGGGCAATATAGCGACGTTTTGCAGATCGTTATTGCCACTCAGTAATCGCCTTTTATTCCTATTACTACTTTGTAGCGTTTCACCCACCTTACAGTCCTCTGAAATTGCCTATATCGATATTCATTATGGCGATGAATTTGTTGGGGCCGCGCTGGCAGAGTTTGATGACACACATATACGCTTTGAAAGTCCCGATGAAATAATTCGATTCTTGCCTGAGGTGATAGATAGGGAGTATCTGGAACAATACTTCTCCTCAGCCATTCCCTATCAACAACCGGCGAGTTGCACTTCAGAAATTTATCAGCGATGTTTTCTTGACGGAAAGTCGAAAGTTGTATCGACCTTTGATTCCGCATTATTTCTCGCCAAGATTTACTTGGCCCCGGAAATCTTGGTGACTTACCAAGTGGATGTCGAAAAATACCTGCCAACCTTCAAAAGCTCACCTTCGTATCTCGCCAGTTTTGGCGGCGCCTACAGTGCGAGTCGCAACGATGTTCTACCTGTGACGGAAAGCTACAACGCAACTCTGACTCAGGTTGTAAGTTCCGGTAATAAACGCTTTGTGTCGGAATTAGGTTATGCGAATTCAAAAGACTTCTATGTTCGTGAAGCCAGTTTTACTGGTGAAGCGCGGGGGACTAGAGTCAAGGCGGGTCGTTACGAGTTGCAGGGAGATTCTTTGCTACCTAGCCGTCTAATTCGCGGCTTTGGGATCCATTCAACAACGGATTTGCGCTTAGATCTCGACCAAAATGGCGGCTCGCGTATCGAATTATTTATACCTCAGCGCAGCCGAGTTGAGCTTTACCGTGACGGACGATTACTGAGCGCAGAATACTATGAGGTTGGTAATCAGCAGCTTGATATATCGAGACTCCCCGACGGGGCGTATGACTTGGATATTAAAGTTATTGCGAACGGCGTTGTCATCGACGAGCAAACCCAGTTTTTCACCAAAAGCACGAAACTCCCTCCGGTTGGCGAAAGCCAAACTTCATTCGATATAGGCAGAATCGCGACTCCATTGGAAGTCGGCGTAGAATCTGATTCAGAGTTTATCCGTCTAGGTCATTCTGTCCGACTCAATGATCCGGGATTTGTGCAAGTTACGGCGCTAAGTACGCGCAACTGGACGGCTTTGCAGAACGAGTATTCCTGGGTAATGAGAGATTCAATCGGTCGTGCCGGATTACAGGTTGCTGACGATGGCTTTCGCGCATTTACCGTAGCTGCTTCAAAAAGTTTTGAACGGGACCTTGTGAGTGTGGACTGGGCTCGGGCTTCTGTTCCAACCCGGGAATCGGGCCAGGTGGATCACCTACGCCGCTTTTCCGAAGATGCCGATATCAGTTCATTGCGGTATGTGCGTGGGGGTACTCGCTGGAATGTACAGAGTGCAGTGAGATTTATTAGCACTGAGGCCGCGAACGAGCGCGTGACGTCTATTTCCGCGCATGTATTTCCGATTGAAGGAAATGATCAGCTAAAAATTTCTGGGTCAACCCTGCACAGTACTCGGGCTGGATTTCAACTGAGTATCGACTTCCTGTGGCGAACGTCAGTAAAGAGCAACACCGTCTGGGCGCGATCTCGTTGGGTAAATCAAAATGGCCAGCGTGTGCTCTCGGCGGTTGGTTTAGCCGGAAGTCGCATAGATGCTTTGAGAAACACCGCGTTACGCTATGACGCTGCTTTTGAAGAATATGAGGATAGTAGAAACTTTGGCGCAGGGGCCTACTATCGTAATCAGCTGATTACCACAGATTCCAATCTGAATATTGAAAACGGTGGTTTGCATAACCGATCGCTGTCGACAAATATACGTTCGGCTTTTGCGTATTCGGATGGAAAAGTTAAATTATTTAGTGAGTCTGGTGCGAGAGCTGGCATCGTCGTCTCGTTGCCGGATAGAGATGATTCAAACGTGACTGTCATTATTAATGAATCGCGACGCGTCACGATAGCGGCCGGCAGCACTCAGTTTATTCCGCTGGAGGCTTACGACCGCTATCGAATTCGTGTGCAACCAACCTCCGGCGGCAACTTAGAATACGATATGCGTGATCGACACATAGTATTGTATCCGGGCCATGTGCCGGTTATGGAATGGCGGGGTAACAGAGTGGTTGCGGTGTTTGGTGAAGTGAACATTGCAGCCTTGGAGGAGGGTGCTGCGGTCAATGTTGTTACCAGTCGCGGTAGAGACCGGGCTGAGAACGCTGGTTATTTCGTGGCAGATGTCGCAAGTGACAGCCAGGCTTTACAGTTCACACACAATGGCGAAGTGGTGTGTGAGGTCGCCGTCGATATAGAAGCTGCGAACGACGGCTTGCTTGATCTAGGTTTAGTTTCCTGTCGTTAGACGTTCTGCGTACTGTCATTCTTGCAAAATGCTGTGGAATCTCCGTTGCCCACAAAGTGGGCAACGGAGTCCTTCAGCCTATTGACTAAGGCGAAGATAGCAATGGTGAAGGAGACAAGGGTGTTACCACTGGAACTAAGCGAGCGCGAACTGTATTAGCGTAGGGTTCTGCCACATTTTTCGGCGTATCGGTCGGTACCATAAACTGCCATTGCTGGCCGTCTATTTCAGTGAGCGGTGCTGGTGAGAAAGCATTGTCACTGTCGTGGGTAAAGAAGTAGTGAATACCGTGTGCGCCGTATGCCCCTTGCCGTTGTTCGCATCCTAACTGCCCATACGGAGTACCGCCGTTTAATTGCTCGTAGCCAGTCGTCACGCGCTCGTCGCTAGAGATTTCACCTGGCCACGGTCGCGCTACAGGGTCGTCTCCCGTGCCATCATCAAGGCATGCGTCGTCACGGTAGTAGGGGACTATTAATGGGTTGGACAGTGCCTGGGCATTTTTCAGCTCGAAGATATACACCATCGAGCCTGAGTCCCCTTTGCCGGAAACCTGTTCCCAGTTTTCAAAACCGAGGGCTAAGTTAAAGGTGGGGTCGGGCCCGTCAAAGAACGCTTTGCATCGTTCTAATTCATTGCCGCTGGGCGCACCAAAAAACGGGATAGGTAGGCTATCTGCCGTTGCCAGGAACGCCAGTATAGGGTCACGCATTTGTGCTGGAGCGTCATAGAATTGATGGCATCCAGGGAGATCATCTATTTGGCCTAGTTCGTCATTAATGCCATCTATCGGAACGCCTTGTGGGCGTAGCACAGTGAAGTAACGACCCGCAGCAACGGTTTCGTCTACGTCAGGTACCATTGCTGAGCGGTTGTAATCCCAAGAGGTGTACAGACCGTCTGGCGGAATGGGATGAACGCGGATGCGGTAACGGTAGGTAATTGCCTCGCGATAGAAGGTTTCCGTTTTAGTGACATTAGTGCCTGAATCTGCCCCCCATACCTCGCGAATGGCGCGAACAGGTCCTGCACGTTCGCCAAGAATAGTGGAATTGGCTTCCCAATTTACCTGCTCATCTTCGAAGCCCACCAGTGACACGGCCGAGTCCGGACTTTGCTGGAAAGCACGGCCTTTCCAGCGGTCGATCAGATCGGGACGAGATTCCCAGTAGCCGTCATCGGGGTTTGTCGCCGAGGGCTGCTTGATACGAATATCGCGCACCATCCAGCGACCTGTGGCCTCCCAACGGTAGGTGTTGCTGCTAACCACGACTCCGTCGCGAGGGAAGCGATCGCTGGATTCCGAGGCTCGAACAGTTTGGCCGTCATCACACACACTGCCTTTGCGGTTGGCGCCGTAGCCGGTATTGCTGCTACCAAGCTTTTCAGGGTCATTAGCATCAAAAAAGTGCCGGTCAATCCATTGGTCAGCATTGGATTGCCGTTGATATTTTACGTAGCCATTACTGGTGTTGAAACTTGAGCCGCTATCTTTTCGGACTAAGTATACGAAGCGATGACCGCCTGAATTACTTGGTTCGAAGTTGCCCAACAAAGGGTCGTTCAAGGTGATTAATTGAACCGCATTCCAATCAGGAGGAAAGGCGTTGGATTGTTTTAGCTCGCCCGCATCGCTGGCCATAAAAACAATTTCGTCGTCTTCGTCAATTCCGGCTATGGGGTCTGGAGTTGGAGCAGGGTATTGAGCGTTGCAACTATCGCCGAATGCATTCCAGGCCTCTCGATCCCATACGTAGGTAAGCTCAGGGTCAGTACCAGAATAAAATGAAAAGTCTGATTCAGAATTGGCTAAGAAATAGGGCATGCGCTCATCTACTTGAACAGGGATCTCAAGAAATCCGAATTCGTCAGCACTGGGGTGCGAGGGATCAAATCGGTAGGCCGCGAGTTCATCGACAGGCATGCCTTTAGGTGCCTGCGATTCATTGCCAGGTACCGGGTAAATCATGAAGCCATTGTGCGCATCGCGTTTGTTCAGTGGGTAAAATTCGTTGTCAGTGATTGGTTCACCATCGCCGCCCACACCGCTAGGGTAGGTTTCGGCAACACCCTGCGCTGCCGGTACGGACCAGCCGGGTAGTTGTGCGCCTGTCAGTACTACTGGTTCGGCATGTCTGGCTGCCGAGGCGCTTTGTTGCATAGCGGTAGTTGGGTCTGCCTGAAGTCCGAGCACTTTGCCAAGTTCGGCTTGGAAAGCCTCGGGGTCGCCGCCTGCGGCAGCGCTTAATGCGGATGCTATACTGTCGTCGTCGGCGTTGAGTGTCGCAGTCAGGCCTTCCGAGAGTTTGCTAATAGCACTGTTGAGTCTGGTGCCAGCGCCTTGAGGGTCTCCCGAGACGAAGGCTTGAATCACACCGGATTGATCAGCAAAGAAATCTGCCAGTACACCTAAAAGACCCGAGCCACGATCCGGTTCGACTGAGGGATCTGCGCTTGTGGTATTGGGGCTTCTATTGCCGAAGAGGTCAAGACCAGACACGGAAATACCGTTGCCGATATCTTCAATATCCGCGGTATAAGTCGCGACGTTATTTTCGACAATGGCGGTTGCGACTACGGGTACTCCGTCACCGTTGGAAAAAATTATCATGCCCTCTCTTACCGGCGCGTTTTGCGTTGCTGGAACCGATGGATCGATCAATCGGTAATTGTCGGGGCGGGCCTGGTAGGCGAGCGTGGCGCTATAGGTACCGGGAGAACTTTCCGTGGCATCGCTGATAAGCAGTGAGTCGGAATTCAAAACTTCAAATTCGCTCGACGTCAGTTGGTAGTGGCTGCTGCCGCTGTCGATATTTTTTCCGTTCACCGCAAAGCGATAATTGCCTTTCGGCCAGTCGAGTGGGGCTTCAAAGGTAATTGTCCACAGATGCGTGCCAGCACTTAAACGATAGTCCAGGTGTGTTTCGTACTGCGTATCAATGATCTCACCGTTGCTGCGTCGCACTGGCATCCATGTGTTTGAATCCGGGTCCGTTTCCACTTCTATGCGAACTTCCGGTAATTCAACTAATGGGTCATTGCCTTCCCAGGTAAAGTACGTGGATTCAAAACGTTTGATTGTGCGGGGTTGAACCGTTGCTAGCGGGTTGGCGCGAGGTGAGTATTCCTCTTGCCCGGCTGCAAGTTCTGCTTGCGGGTCTGGAACTTGGTCGTAGTAGTCGCTATACAAGGCAAAATTGGCTGTGAACTCATCTGCGGGTGGTGCTTGCTCATTCAGCAGTGCTTGAGCGAGCTCTCGGCTGGCGCGTTGTATACGACCTCCTTGCTTCCAGCCCCAGAAAGAGGTGGTGCCTTCAGTATCACCATAAGACCAAGACTCTTCAGAGTCGGGCAATATGTAGCCGACATGATCCTGCGAATAGCCCCAGATAAAGGTGCTTTCGGCACTAACGCCCAAGGCCATCATGTCATCTTGTAAATTTAAGCCTTGCTCAACCAGGGGCTCGCCGGGTTGAGCCAGGAATATGGCATCACCAATTTTAAAAGCGGTAACGCGAGTGTCCTGGGGAACAAAGGCTCCGTTTTCTGCAACGCCGTTATCCGCAAGGTCCATGGCGTCAGGTGGCGGCGCGGGTAAGCAGTAAGGAATGTTTTCGCCGGTGCCTGGGCCTACGAAAGGAACGCCTGCCTCGGAGTTACATTGCGCTGCTCCCCATTCGTAGGGATATTCTCCCGTTTCATAACCGAGTGCTTCGCGTGACAGGACAATGCGCTGGGAAACAACACGGATATCAGGTGAGGTATTCAGATTGCCAACGCTGCTGTAAATGTTCATGACCTGTGGGGCCATAAGTTTGCCGTAGCGTTCTATACCCTGGAGTTTTGGCTTGCTGACATTGCGCGGACTAACATCACCACCCGCACTTTGTACCAGCATGGCCAAGACAGGAGTATCAAACTGTTGTTCGACCTCACGTTCGATACCGGCTAATACGTCACCGGAAAAGTACAAATTCTCAACATCGAAGGCGATACCGTGTGCAGCGTAGTTGATAACCACGGCTAGCGGTTCGTCATCGATGGTGTCGACACGGACAATGCCGATCCGCTTGCGCAAGCTGTCGCGCTCAGCTGAGCGCCCGTTATCTAACTGGCTGCGTCGGAATCCGTTGAGTCCTTGAGTATCGCTGCCAACTGCGTGGCCGACTTTTGCGGCTTGTAAGTTTCGGATTGAGTTGACAACAGGCTCAGCTAACTGATTAACGATGCGCTTAAACAGGGCGGGTTGGTAGTAATCCATCGCCAACCAAAAGTAGCGGGCGGAATGGTTGGCGATTGCGCCGGGGCCGTCGTGGGTGTGGGTGGCAGACATCACCAGTCCCTCACTTAGATCACAGCCTGCTGGCAGGTCTGCTCCCAATTCGTTTGTGGCCACTTCTGCTACTTTTTGCACAACTTCATCGAGCATGCCGATAAAGTCGGTTTTTACCATGACTACACAATCGCTACCGTCGTAGAGTGCTACCGATTTAGTGATCAGAGAGTCGTAGTAACCTCGCGATGGCGGTGAGTATGTCGCGTAGGGGGAGTGTGCGGCCCGCGCTTCATCAGGCACAGTAGGCAGTGGATTGCCGTCGTGATCTTGTGCCGGGAAAAAATCGGCGAATTCCGAGATGAAAAATTCAAAAGGCGCTCGTTGATTACTGGCGAAATCGTCAAACTCATCAGCTATGGGGAAGAAATCCCCCATTACGGGCGGTCTGGCGTAGCCCCCCAGTGGTGTGCCGACAGGCACGGCGATTGCTTTGCGTCCGGTGCCTGCCATCAATTGAGCCGGAGCATCAAAGGGGCCGCCAGCTTGCTGCTCTGGTTCTGGCGTATTAATGCCAGCAGCGCTGCCAGCCTGAACGGCTGCAATTTGCACAACGTCGCCAACATAGGCGCCGGTTGAGCCTTGCAGTGCTGCTATAGCACCTGGCAAATCACCGGCCGTCAGTGCAGCGATAACTTCTTGCAAACCTTCGCCGTAGAGCGCAAGCGCGCTGCTCATACTGGTGGGATATGCGGAAACGAATGTGTCGGCCTCGCCAAACCAGATAGGCGCAGACACAAGAATGTGATTCCGGTTGCCGCCACAATTGCTTTCATTGGCGGGGCAGGCGACGACGAAATACCAATCTTGTCCGCTTGCTGGGTGATTAATCGCTATCTGTTTCGAAAAGGTGCCCAAGGGAGAAGCTTTATCAAGGTTGATCGGATTGGCTTGTCCACCACGAGTATTACTTATCAGTGCCAAAGTAGCATTTGCAGGGAGGTCGGTCGCTTCGATATTCAAGCGATGTTGCGGTTGTGGCGATGGCAACTCTTCGACGATGGAACCTAGTGGCTCTCCTTCATCAACGTTTAAACCGTTAGCCCAATAGTGCAGAGTCGGCGTTTGCGCGCGAGTGCCGGGCGAACCCGATACCACGCTTTGGTGTACCGCTACTGTGCGGCGGTTTTTCAGCGCCATGTAGTAGTCTTGGGGTTTACGACCTTTTGTCAGTATCAGCGTTTTGCCATCGGAGGTGTTGGCCCATTCACGCTGGTGCTCATCTTCAGCATCTACCGGACCAATGTGCCAACCTTTTGTCAAAGCTTTGACATAGAACTCGATGTCATCACCGCCGCGAACTTCCATTGCCACCACGTTGTCATCAACGTCGGGAACATAGGCAAGGTCGTTCCAGTTCGATGTGATAACAGGGTCTGTGAGCTGTGGATAGCCACTATCAAAAGGTGTAAAGGAAACGTTGCCGCCTGGATGATTAAAAGCTACCAGCGCATCGGCGCCACCACCTTCGTTAACCGGCGTTCGCAGCCAGTCCCACATGAAATTCATGCTGGTGTAACTGCCGTCGTTTTTGGCATTGACCACATTGGTGGAACCGTAGACGTTCATATGGTTGTAGAAATCGTTGGTCCACTCAAAACCGCGTAGAGCGGTAAAGCCTACGTAGTCTTCGCCGGCGCGTTCAGTGGCCGCAATGGCCTGCTCAAGCGTTGCCTGCCATTTGAAGTAATGGTCGTTGTGTTCAGCGTTGTTGCACGACAGAAAGGCCGCTACCGCATCTGGGCTAGGTGAGGCAAAACTTTCGACGCATACCGCAGCCGTCGTAACGGACAATTTTTCATTGTCGGAATGTTCAGATGACCACATAAAGTCGAGGACAACGCCGCTGTCGCCGTTGCCGTCGTCAGTCGTATTGTGGCCAATGCGGCCGGCTTTAAAGTAGTCGGCCGGGCGCATGGCCGGGTCGCCATCGGAGTAGCTGCTGTGTTCGTGAACAGCGCCGACGCGGTAGACCAGTGGCCCATTACTTTCGCCGCCTCGGTAGCCCGGATCGCTAAATGCCAGAGACTGACAAAAATCTGATTGCCATTGATAGTCGCATAGCATGCGAACCATGTGTGCAGCGGTGCCCGTGGCCAAGCACTGTGGGTCGAGATCGCTTGATAGGTCACTACAGGTATTGTTTGTCTCGGTAATTCGACGTACCGATGAGCTTACAGGCGCATCGAAGTTCGGCGTTCCATTTGCTTGTGCAACGTACAGCGGTAATTGAATAGAGCCCTGAATGTTCACCGCTTGAATAGCTGGGTCGCGTGAGAACGATGCAAGATACTGAGGGTGGTAGCCGTAAACGAGGAGGCCGAGTTCATCGCCCTGATTTAGACGCTCCGCGATACCCACCATTTCCACGGTGGGGTGTTCGCCGATACCGCGCACCGGCATGATCTGATCATCGATTAATAGCCACTCGTCGCGGCCGGCGCGTTTAACACCGAGCCCAACATAGCTAATGCTGTCACAGCCCGTTCGCAATGTCGGCACTGAGCCAACACCACAGGCGGCGTCGTTCACCATTTGAGGCGTTGTTACGGTGAAGTTGGCCAGTGGTATACCGGCTAAAATAGCTCCGTTGGCGTCATCGACTGAAACCAAGGGTAATACGGAGAAGGATTGGCCCGCGTTATAAAGCTGCTGTGCCAGCGCGCCGTTGGGAACACTACTTAGCGCAAGGTTTTCCATTACGAATGCTGCGTCACCGATACTACTTTCAAACCCGTCCCGATTTTGATTTAAACGGGTGGCTAGCAGTTTATCGTCTGGGATTAGGACCGCATCGTTATCGCTCAGAGAAAGGCACAGGGAATCGTTGGTGCCGCTTAGTAAACTACCGGGTGCTTGCCCTTGGAGTTTTTGCTTCAACCAATCTAGTGTCGCGTCGCTGCGGTTGATGCTGCCGCAGTTGCCAGTGCCGGCTGTGTTTTGAAATTGCAATGGACCCGGGCCTGGGGCGTAACCTTGTAAGTTGTGACCCGATTGGTGAGTTAGCAGTCGAACGTCGCCGCCGCGCTGCTTCATGCACTGATGGTTCCACCATGCGTCATTGAAATTAAACAGTGTGTCGCGCATACCCTGAGTTAGCAGAACATCCACCGCGGGCTGCCCACTGCGGGTATTGCTGCCGGGGTTTTCTTGCGCGTCGAGAAAATTGTTATTGATTGGACTGTCGTTGACGGAGTGGGGGCGAACCGCTTCACCGTTGAGATCACACCAGTAGGTCGGGCTGTGATAGCGGAACCATTCCAAAGCGCTGCGCGGGAATTCATTGGTGCTAGCACCGCGTATCAGCGTTTCTTTCACGTAGGGATCAAGGCCGCGAGCCATGGGTGATTCACCCGCTGAAAGTCCGGGGGGGTAGCTACCTCTTTCGCCGCCGGCCACTAGCAACAAATCCCAAGCGGTTTTTAGTACATCCCCAGGGTTCAGGCTGTAGCGCAAATCGTGCCACGTGATATCGGGAACCATAGCATCGATGCGCTCTTTTTCATCTACGGCGTGAAGAAGCATCTGGTAACCGCCGCCGTAGCTGCTGCCGATAGTACCAACAACGAGGTTGTCACCGTCCGCGACACTGCTTGAATTTTTGGGTCGAGCCACAAATTGGTTTGTACTTTCGTTGCGCCAGGCGAGGTAGTCGAGGTTGCTTTCCGCCCAGTCCAGTATTTGAATTAAGTCCTGACCTTCAAAGTCGGGATCCATTACGCGTACGGTGCCGCCGCTTTGACCAAAGCCGCGTTGGTCGATGCTAATAACTGTAAAGCCAGCACCGCGTAAGTCGTCAAAACCTTCAGTAGAGCGCTTGCCGCCAAAGCCATGCCCGTGCAATACCAAGGGGTGTGCGCCTTGGTTGATAGACTCACAATTAAAGGTAGTTGGTTCCAGTATTTGAAAACTGATGATGTGGCCACTAGCGGAGTCTAGCGTAACTTGATAACTGCGACCGCCATCTTTGTTGAAATCTCCAGTGCAAGACGCGTGTTCTGATTGGGATATACTGCAACCGAAGGCGTTGGCATTTTCTTCTGCTGGCGTTGAGCTACAACGATCGGACTTATCACCAACGCCATCACCGTCGGAGTCGGCGGATTCGCTGGGGTCTAGCGGAAAGGCATCGTCTCCATCGTCGACGCCATCGTTGTCGTCATCTTGATCAGCGTTATTGCCTTGGCCGTCGCCATCGGTATCGACGGACTCTGTTGGATCAAGTGGGAAGGCGTCTTCATCGTCGTTGACGCCATCGTTGTCGTCATCAGGGTCAGCGTTGTTGCCAATGCCGTCGCCATCTGAATCCACTGATTCGTTTTTATCGAGCGGGAAGGCGTCGTCTTCGTCGGCTACGCCGTCGTTATCATCGTCGGGGTCAGCGTTGTTGCCAATGCCGTCGCCGTCGGTATCGACGGATTCGTTTTTATCGAGAGGGAAGGCATCATCTTCGTCAGCTACGCCGTCGTTATCGTCATCAGGGTCAGCATTGTTACCAATGCCGTCGCCATCGGTATCTACAGATTCGTTTTTGTCGAATGGAAAGGCGTCGTCTTCGTCGTTTACGCCGTCATTATCATCGTCGCTATCGCAAGCATCACCCTCGTCATCACGGTCGTTATCAGCTTGGTTCGCATTACTGATGATTGCACAGTTGTCGTCGCCATCTTGAACGCCATCGTTGTCGGTGTCTGCCAATAAGGGATCGGAGCCTTGTGCGAGTTCGTCATCGTCGGGCACGCCATCATTGTCATCGTCGCGATCACAAGCATTACCGCGACGATCACCGTCGGTGTCCAGCTGATCCGGGTTTGCCACTGTAGGGCAGTTGTCCGCTGAATTTTCGATACCATCGGTATCTGCGTCTTTTCTGCGATCGTTGTCATCGCTACAGCCGTCAGCTTCCACTGTTGCATTGCTATTCGGGCATCGATCTGATGCATCGCTAACGCCATCGTTGTCGCTATCGACACCTTTGTCGTAGTCGAAACGTCCGTCGGCGATATCGCGCTTGCTTTCATTAAGATGCTGGCTTGCCGTGGCGGAATCCGGAACTGCGCGCGGTGAGCCACCGTTTGCGGTTTGGGCAAAACGCTCAAGCGCTGAGCCGTCAAAGTTAACGAAGTCGATTGTATCTGTGAATTGAGCTGCCGCGTCTTGCACAGCAAGCGAAAGCTGGATGCCGTTGTCGGGGTTGCTATCTTTATCAAGGGTCAGCAAAAAACGGGTGATGTTAATGGCGTGATTGCGGTCATCCGAAAAAATATCCGGAGTAACCAGTGCAGTGTTGGTACCAGTCAGAAAGCTACCTAGGGTGATATTACCGAGAAAGAACTCTAGGGTTTCACTAGGACGGAAATTGAAACCACCGTCAGCTGCAGTACGTGCAGATTCTGCTGTACCATTACGGCGGTAGCTCAAACCTTTAACAGGAGCATCAATAAATTGCCCTCGACTGTTGGAGCCAGGGCTACTGCCGCCACCTCCGCCGGAGCTACTATCGCCAGAGCATGCTGCTATTAGCAAAGTAAGCGCGGCCGTTGACGCAAGGCGGAGGACTGCGAATTTCTTATTGCTCATGGTGGTCTCTTCGTATTTTCTATGGTTACAGCGAGCTTTTATTGTGTTGAGTGGATGGCGGCCTTAAAAGCCGCCATCCACTAGTCCAGGTTAAGGGCTAGCGATCCAATTTCCTTCTGTTTCGCTTTCAACATAATTCAGCCGTATTTGGCTGACACCTGCGGCGATTTTTGCTTCCTGCAGCAGACGGTTTTCAATGCCATTACGGGGCACGCCGAATATAGAGCCATCTGAGCACTGCGCAGTGATAGTCCAGGTAGTATCGTAAGGACTGCTACTACTGCGGCTGACGCAAGCTTTCATCAAGCTTGATTCACATTGGGCGACAGAAAAGCGTCCGTTCTCATTGTGTACAGCACAATCCAGCGTTGTATTTTTTGCGGGCTCGTTAAGGTCCCAGCTCCACACTTGCGCGGGTAAGCGTGGGTCGGAGGGAGTCACCTGATCCATTGCCGGCATATTGACACCGCAGCGAACCATATTTGCGAATTCCTCCGGTGTAGCGGGGGAGAGATTGTCTGGGTTGGTTATAGCCCCGAGCATGGTCCCGTCTTCGAAGAAGCGAGTGAACTTATTCTTGTGGTCGCTGACTTTGAAACCACCGCAGAATTCATCTTCACCGTTGCCTGAGGCCAAGAGCTGACCATCATTGGCGCTTTGATTGTTATTGCTGTGGTTTTTGTCGAAAACCAATTCTGACCAACCGGCATCGCAGCCTTCGGTTTGAATATAGACCTGCTTTTTGTCAGTAAAGCCATCGCGCAAATTATTGATGGTCATCGTTAGGGGGTGGCCATCCTGGCAGCTTCCGCCATGATCGGTGGGCGTGTATACCCGGGTGCCAAGAGTGCTCGTTATTGCGCTCGCGGCCGCTTCGTAGCGCTTGATTGGGTCGGGCTCGGAAGCTTCGTCTATGCCCTCGTTGAGGTTGTTTTCGAGATAAAGAAGAACAATTTGAGAGGGGTTACTGTCTAGCCAGGTAGAGATATTCAATAGCTCTTCTTGTAGGCTTAGTTCGAAGGTGCAGCCCCCATGATTGTCGTTGCCATGACAAACCGTCGGCCTGAAACTGCCTTCTAGCCCGGGCATCCAGTGGACATCAATTTCGAGGGCTCGCACGCCCATTCTCAATTGAGCGACGGAGCCGTAACGCTGATTGGGGTCGGAACCACTGAGCGTTGGTGGTGAATTGTTGTCGGTGGCGTTGAAGCTATTGTGGGTTGAAACGTAACTGGTATTCGCTAGCGGAAGCGTAGCACCTAATTCGTACTGAAGGTTCAGTGCGCGATGCACCCATGACTTTTCGTAGGCTGCCAATTGCGATTCGTCTATGCTTTCGCCGTTCAGCGAGGCGCATAATTCCGGGCGGAGGGCGTCTTGGCTATCGTTTGCAGCTTGACGGCAATATGACGCAAATGCCTGCACGAAAGTGTCTGTGATTTTGCAGGCCAGTGCCATGTTAGGGTCGAATTCGAAGCAGCTGTCGATGAGTGCGTGGAGATTTCCTCCAGCGATACTACAAAATGATTCAGGCCCCGAAGCTTGGCTGCACTGATTTTGTAGATTCGATTCGAGTTGCATCAGATTACCACACAGCGCGTCAGTGCTAGGCATTCCGTAGGCTGTGCAGACGTTCACGTAGGACGCAATGCTCGGTTCATAGGGGCAGCCCGCCGAGTCCGCTGGAATGCCGGGGTCTGACATCGGGCATCGGTCGGCCTGATCACTGACGCCATCGTTGTCGCTGTCCGAATAGTTTAGCGTGGGCAGATCAGGACACTCGGCCAAGGTGGAAACGATGAAGTCTGAATTTGTATCAATAATGCGACCTAGCGGATGCAGGAAATGCGATTTCTGACACATGCCGAAAACCACGCCGCGCGGGTAGCCGTGCGGATCGTTTGTGTGATCACTGGTAGGAACATTGCCGATTGGTGGTGCATCGGTAAGGCCTGCGTCAAATTCGATCAAGGCTGATTTATCGGTACGGCAATCTACCACGCAGCCAGCGCTGTCATAAGCCTTAGTCGGATCGGTGAGGTCGTCGCGTCCGATCAGAGGCATTTCCCAAAAATACTCAACATCGGGGTCGCGCTGCTCGAAAAATAAGTCCTTGCTCCCGTAGCTGTATTCCGCGCCAGAGCGTTTGAAATAGACGTCGTTGACGGCTGTGCCGATAGTTCGCGCCATTACCTGAGCGCTCCAATGCGTTACCTGATGGTCGGCAAAAGCGGGTTGTAACAAGACCTGATTATCTGGCCCATTCAAAGCGCTGTTGTTAGTAATGTGGTGCGCGTAACCGTTGTTTTCGCTTCGGTCCCACAGCATTTGCATCAGCGAGAAGCCGATATCGCGATCTAAATCATCCGGGTAAGAGAGATAAAGTGGGAGCGAATAGGGTGGTAAACCGGGGCTGGCAGGATCGAATTTACTATCGAAATCCACACTGCGGCGCAGCAGCGTGGAATAGTTCATGCCCACTACGCCGAGCACACCGCGTCGAACATCTTTCGATAAGGCAACTACGGCACCACCAATAATGCCACCTTGCGAATTACCGTCGTAGAAAACCTCGCGGTTGTCGAATACCGGCCTGCCGTTGACCTGAAAGGCCTCATGGGCTGACAGACCGTGAGGGTGGCGCAGCGCCCGAGCTAGAAACATGTAGTTAAGTAAGCCCTGCTGAGAGGCATCGGGTATCACAGGGAAATGTGACAGGTCCGTCAGGACGCTTAAGACGTTCGGTACGTCACCCGTGGAGAAACCGAACAGGTCTGCGCCGCAGATAAGCATATTGTGATCGCGACTAAATTCGGGAACTTTGTCGTAGGTCACTGCCTGATGACCGTCGAGCAAGCCGTGGCCGTAGATGCTGGGGCGAGCGGGTGTGTCAGGCGCGGCCTTTTCCGGAATCATGCAGGTAAAGCGTGTGGTCATGCTGCCCACCGTGTCGGGCAAGCCGTCACCATAATGCTGATTGTCAGGCGATGCGCCAAAATCTGTGGGTTGGTAGAAGAGGCGGTTCGGAGGTATCGAGCCGCCGTCGGCAATGCCAACCCCATCGTCAAGTGCATCCCACATGGCTTTGCAGCCCTCAATCATTTCTGGCTGTTGAAGCTGACTGCAGAAGAAAGGAGCTGATGCGAGAGGGCCATCTAATGGCGCTGGATCTGCCGGTGCTACAAAGCTTGGGACGGTAATCGTGCCTTCCACCTGCTTCGCGATTCCCGTTTTAGGGTTGTCAATAACGCGCGTTATAGAGAAAGCCGGTGCGCGGCCCAGATCGGTAATTTCGCCGATTTCATTTTCTTCTTGGCCTAAGCTCGCAAAAGCGACATCGCGCATATGACGCAGGCGTCCCACATTATTTTCAGTACTGGCGACAGTGAAGTCCCACGCGAGGTAGAGACTGTCATCAATTGCGATTCCCGCGCTCTCGATTGCTCCGAACACCTTGTCGCGCAGGTAATCGCAGCGATCTTCGATAACAGGAATTTCTAGCTGGTCGAGGCACGCTTGAAAGGCAGCCTGAGGTTTGAGCGGCTGGCCATTTTCAGAGCCGGGCAGGTTTTTTAAAACGACAATGTAGCGTTCACCTTCGTCAAAGTTGGTAGCCGGTCGAATGAGTAGCGCAGGGCGTTTGGGTCGGGCCGGGTTTGCTTCCTTGTTTGCAGGCAATAGGTAGCCAGCGTTTTGGTCAATTTCGGCCCACACAGGGTGCGGCTCGCCGGTACTGGCATTTAGAACAAGAACACTGGAATTAATAGTGTCTAGAGATTCAGACAAATGGGTTAGTCGAGGCGCGCCCGGGATTGTGCCGTCGGGGTTTGTTGCAAGCCCCGGCACATAGGTAGTAATTAATTGGCCGGGTGAAAAGCCGTCATTGCGATTCCACTCGGTGGGATCAATGGGCTTGCCTTCGATGTTCCGGGGCATGCCTAGCGGGTTGAAGTCGATTTGCAGCCCGGTGCCTTGCGCCTGAATCCCACTATCAACTGACTTCGTGAAGTAGTTGCTTGGGAAGGGCATAAGACAGTGCGCCGGATCTAAGGGGTCACAACCTTGAACTTGGGAGCGCGCGGCAGCGAGAATGAGCTCGCCGTTTTCAGGTAGCGGAGCACCGCCGGCGACAAATCCAGCATAAATGGTGTCGACAGCGGCTTGCAGAGGAACACCGGCTTCCGAGTTTTCGCTCAGGCAGGGGCCGCCGTCGGGCACGCAGACGGGCATATTTGCGCCGCTGGTGGCAGCAGGTTCAAATAAATCATTATTCGGGCCAGCCTGAGTTTTGCCCTCGCTGTCTATTTTGTAGAGAGGCAAATCTACTTGCCCATTTACATGAACAGCGGGAATGCTGGCGTCACGCGAGTAAGTAGCAACAAATTGCACGTGCTGACCGAATAATAGCAGGGCAATTTTGTCGCCAGTTTTTAGGCGTTCAGCGACGCCGACCATATCAACGCTGTGATCACCCAATCCGCGCAGCGGCGTAAGTTGGTCGTCTATCAACTCCCAATTGAAACCGTTGGCGCGTTTTACACCCAGCCCCGCGAAGATGATGCTGTCACAGCCCGGAGTATTTGTTGCCAAGTCAGGCGAATCACATGGGGATGCTGTTTCGTTGATACCTGCCGGTGTGGAGACCGTGACGCTTAAGTGGGCAATGCCGGCGAGTATTGCTTCCTCGGAGAAAGTGCCAAGCTCTACAGCAAGGGGAAGCGCGCCCTCGGCAGTGGACTCAGCGGCAAAGCCGTTGGCTACTGGCGTATTAGTAGCAACAGTTTTTGTCGTGAATCCATTCGCTGGACTTTCCTGATTCGGCTGTGGAGCGAGTAGCGCAGTATCATCAAAATCTATTGTGTCGCCAGCGCCGAGAACCATACAGACGTCACTTAATTCAACGGCAGTCTGCGATGGGCGTAACTTGCTGTTAAACCAATCGACATTGTTAGCGCTACAGCCGGCACCACCGACCGGCGTTTCCGGGCCGTCTGGGGCTTGGGCGTAAGGCAGGGCGTGACCACCGGTATGCGTGTAGAGATTGACGTTGGCGCCCGCAGCGTTCAAACACTGCATGTTCCACCAGGCTTCGTTGAAGTTAAACAGGGTGTCGGGCAAGCCTTGAGTGAGCAAAACGCTTACGCCTTCGAGATAGGTCGATGCCGATCCTGCAGGTAAGGTCAAAACATTGTCATCGAAACTACCGTCTTGCAGCATGGGTACGGTGTCGGCGCCATACTGTTTGTAGTAGGGCATATTGGGTAAGCCGGCGGCTTCACACCAGTAGCCCAGGCCGTGGAATTGGAACCAATCCAGAGCGGTACGGGGAAACTCGTTCATCGAAGTTCCGCGTGCTAATGTTTCCTTAATAAAGGGGTCTTGGCCGCGGTTGTCGGGTGTTTGGCTATTGGTCAGACCTACACCGTAGCTGGCGCTTTCACCCAATCCCACCAATGCGAGACTCCACATGGATTTGATGGCGTCGCCGGGGTTTAGCGAATAGCGCAAATCATGCCAGGTAATATCCGGCTGAAGGGCATCAAGGCGTTTTTTCCCATCGACGGTTAGCAGCAATAACTGATAACCACCGCCATAGCTGCCACCAATGGCACCAACCACTAAGTTGTCGCCACCCGCAACACTGGAGCCTGATGAAGGTCGAGCGATAAACTCGCCCGTGCTGTCGTTTTTCCACGCGAGGTAATCGAGGTTTTGTTCAGCCCAATCCAGGATGGCGAGCAGAGATTGTCCTTCGAATTCTGGGTCCATGGTGCGAATGGTGCCAGAGCTGGCGCCAAAGCCGCGCTGGTCGATACTAATTACCGTATAGCCCCGACCTCGGTAATCCTCAAAGCCCGAAGTCGAGCGGGACCCGCCATAGCCGTGACCTTGAAGAATCAGAGGGTGGGCAGCATTGGTGAGGTTTTCGCATTCGAAGTTTGTGGGTTCGAGGACTTGAAAGCTGATTGTTTGCTCAGCTCCATTGCCATCGGTGATGGGAAGTACAACGTGATAGCTCTTGTTGCCTTCCAAGTTTTGTTGAGTGGTGCAGGAAGCGTTAGCGAGCTGGGAAGCAGCGCAACCCTCATCATTAATAGCTTCGCCTGAGCTGGTATTGGGGCACTGGTCACGATCGTCGTTAACGCCGTCTTCGTCGCTATCACGTTGTGAATCGGCGCAGCCATTGTTATCGACGGCATAGCCCGGCGTAGTTGAAGGGCAGCTATCGTTGATGTCCTCAACACCGTCATTGTCGTCATCCGTGTCTTCGTTGTCGCCGATGGTGTCGTTGTCTGAATCCCTACTTTCGCTCGGATCATTCGGGAAAGCGTCTTCGCTATCAGGTACGCCGTCGCCGTCGGAGTCTGGCGCACAACCGCGGGCGCGCATGTCCTCGCTATTGATAACCGTATTGTCGCGCGGGTCGCTTAGGCGGAAAGTCGAGCGCTGGTAGAAGGAGAGGCGGTTCGCTGTGCAATTACCCGCAATTTTGTAAGGTACATTGGCGCCGCTAAGCGGATCATAGGTTCCTGCGCCAATGCTGCTGGCGTCGGCGCTGTCGTCAAACTGATGAGCTTTCAGGCGATCAATTGCAGTTACGTCGTCGCGAACGTAGCGATCAAACCACGCTTCGGTGTAGTACATGGATACCCGCTCGCCGTAACGGCTGGCAGGCAAAATAAGAGGGACGTAGGTGTATTCCAAGTGCGTACTTGAGCGCAGGCCAATACGCATGCTGTCTACGTTGGCAGCAACCATCTGCTTGTAAGCGCCAAGCTTGCTTTCCGGGTCGGGCGGGCTATCCGGGTTGGCTGGCGTTGCGTTGAAAAAATACTCAGACGTTAGGCTTAAGCCCGGTGCTTTGATTGTTTGGTCGCTGACGGTAGACAGCGAATCCCAACCAACAATGGCACTGATACAACCATCACGCAGGTTGCGTGGCGTTGCTGGATCACAGGCTAATTCCTGACCAACGACCGAAATTGCTGAGGCACCCAGAGAATGCCCCGCGTGGCCGATAGAACTACGGTCTATATCGGCGGCGAAGGGGTTATACAGATTGCTGCCTGTCGTGTTGCCGTTGGCCTCAATGTAGGGTGCGCTCTCGCTGGATAACAACCAGCGGTGAGCATCGCGAGCTCCCTGGAAAAAGTTGTAGGCTTGCTGGAAGGGCACACCGTCACAGCCGTTACTATCGCAAGCGTAATTACCGTCAGGCGAATGAGGCAGAGTTTCCGATCTGCCCTGGCCTTGCACGTCGTACATCAGTACCAGATAACCCGCTTCGGCCAAGCCTTGTCCGGCCCAGTTGTACATTTCCTGGTAGCCCTGAATGGAGCCCGTGGTAATGACGATAGAGGGGTAGGGGCCGGGCACTGAAGCTGGTGGACGAAATACACGGCCAACTAAGCGTGCGCCACTTTCGGCGACAAAGCTGATGTAGTCGACGCGGCCACGACCGGCATCTTCCCAATCTTGTTCAATGCGGTAGGGGTCCGTTGTTCGCCCGCCAGGCACCCATTGGGCCAGCGTACCGCGGGGACGACTGGGGTCTGCTAACTGTTCAATTAAGTTGTAGCTGAAGGTTCGAGTCGTGCCTTCGGCCAGTGCGACACTAAAGGCCGGGTGAAGGTACATATCGGTGAGGCGCTGCATGGAGCACATCACGTTTTGTAAATCGCGTAGTTGCCATTCTTGAGTGCCAGGCTCTGGATCGCCAGCGGGCAAGTCGCAATAATTTTCGCCCGGATTTTGGCCGCTCAGAGGCAAGCCCAATGTGTCGCTTAATGTGTGTACTACATCGAGCACGCCGATGACGCCACAGGCAGCTCCTGTCGGATCTTGCTCGCAGTCACTGGCAGCAAACTGGCAAAGAGGCAGGTCGGCGTTCACCAGGCAGGCGCTCACATTGGCTGCGATTCCAGCCAGCGCTGCCATGGTGCCACTGGGGTCGTTGTCTGCCAGTGGATTAACAACTTGGCTTAGGGGGCATTCTGCCGAAGTGAGCCCGCCGTTCAGGCATATTTGCTGTTTGGGTGCGCTAAGTAAGCCCACTAGAGGGGAAAGCACACAATTCTCTGCACGGGCATCAGCGTAACAGCCAGCCAAAGGTGATTCAGTGCTTCCGGTCGAGGCTGGGCTACTGAGCAGGGCGTCTGCGTCGGCTCCGGGAACCGGGTTTCCCTCGGTATCTGTGGCATAGAGTGGTAAGCGCACGGTGCCAGAAATTAATACAGCCGGGATGCTCGCGTCACGGGAAACCGCTGCCGCAAACTGCGGGTGCTCTGCGAAAAACAGCAGCGCAAGTTCATCGCCGGGTAGGAGTCGTTCAGCGACACCGGTTAAGTCGATGTCATGAGTGCCAAGGCCGCGAATAGGCGTTAATTGGTCATCAATCAAGCCGTAGTTGGGCGCGACGCCACTTTTCTTACCCAGACCAACAAAAGTAATGCTGTCGCAACCGTCGCGGCTGCCCGCTTGATTGCGGCCATTTTCGCAGCCCATCTCATTGACGCCGCCAAGGCTGCTAACGGTAATGGTAGCGTGGGGCATACCAGCCAGTATCAGCTCTTCGCTGGCAGTGCCTAACACAGCATAAACAGGCACATTGCCACTGATATTGGCAATAGCGGCAGGGCCATTCGGTACCGGCGATAGTGGTGCGATATCGCGGGTAGTGAATTGGTCTTTAACCGAGGCGTTTGCGGCAGGGTCAAATTGTGGAGCCAATACCTCATTGGCAGCAAGCGTAACGGAATCACCTTCGGTGCCTAGAGCGAAACATACACCACTGACATTGTCGGCCTCTTTATTTCGCAGCTTTTGCTCGAACCATGCTTTGGTGTCGACTTCGCAAACACCGGTGCCGGAGGACTGCTTGTCTGGAGCTTGCACAACCGGCAGCACGTGACCCAGCGGCGCACCGTGGTGAGTTTGAATGCTGACATTTGCACCCGCAGCAGTCAGACATTGTTGGTTCCACCACACTTCGTTGAAGTCGAACAGGGTGTCGATCATGCCGTGCGTGAGCAGAACGTCCATACCAGAGAAGTAGTCATTTGGATTGGCTGGGCCGACCAGCTTTTCGCCTAAGCCGGGGCGACCATTTTCCTGCCTGGGAGGAACGTTATAGCTGCCTGCCGGATCAGCCATGGGAACGAGGTCATCGTCTTGACTATAGGCAATATAAGGCATGCTGGGTAGGCCGTTAGCCGCGCACCAGTAGCCCAGACCGCGGTAGTGGAACCAGTCCAGCGACTTGCGAGGCCACTCGTTAGTGCTAAGCGCCCGGACAACTGTCTCTTTCGTGAAAGGATCCTGACTAAAGCCCAGAGGAGATAAGTCGCTCTGGTCATCCTCCAACGCGCGCAAACCGGCGGCATTGCCCTGTGCTTCGCCGGCGCCCGACAGCACGAGTCCCCACGCGCTTTTAACGACGTCACCGGGATTGAGTGAGTTGCGCAGATCGTGCCAGGTAATGTCTGGTGCTATGGCATCGAGACGTTTTTTAGTGTCGGTTGCGAGCAGTGCCAATTGAAAGCCGCCACCATAGCTGGAGCCTTGCGCGCCAACGAGGAGGTTAACGCCGCCAGCAACACTGGAGGCATTGCGCGGACGCGGAGCGTATTGCGCCGTAGACTCGTCGCGCCAGGCCAGATAGTCGAGATTTTTTTCAGCCCAATCCAGAATTTGATTGAGGTATTGGCCTTCGAAATCCGGGTCCATGCCTCGCACAGTGCCCGTGGAGCTACCGAAGCCTCGTGGATCCCAGGAAATCACGGCGTAACCGGCGCTGCGGTAATCGTCAAACCCGTCTACGGCGCGGGGCAGACTGTAGCCTGGGCCATGCATCATTAGGGGGTGGGCGCCGAGATGTCGATTTGCGCAATCAAAGCTGGTGGGCTCTATGACCTGGAAGGTGACGGTCTCATCGTCAAATGTCTTGAGCGCTATTTCATGGCTTTTATTGCCTTCGAGCTTCTCTCCGAGCTCGCAGGAAGCCATGGTGATTTGGCTGACGCTACAGCCCTGAGAGTTGCTTGGTTCGCTTGCAGGGGTGTTGCTACATTGGTCGCGGTCGTTGCCAATACCGTCGCCGTCGTCATCGCCGGGTTGGTTTTCGTCTTCGGGGAATGAGTCGTCTTCGTCATTGATGCCGTCGTTGTCGTCATCAGGGTCGGCATTGTTGCCGATGCCATCGCCGTCGGTGTCTTTCCACTCAGTCGGATCTAGTGGGAAAGCGTCGTCCTCATCGTTGACGCCGTCGTTATCGTCGTCAGGATCTGCGTTATTGCCAATACCGTCTTTATCGGAATCGACCGATTCGTTTTTGTCTAGCGGGAAGGCATCATCCTCGTCGGGCACGCCGTCGCCGTCATCGTCGGTGTCAGCGTTATTGCCGATGCCGTCACCATCAGTATCCAGCGACTCGTTTTTGTCTAGCGGAAAAGCGTCGTCAGTGTCGAGGGCGCCATCATTATCATCGTCGCTATCGCAAGCATCACCCTCGCCATCGCGGTCGGTGTCGATTTGATTGGCATTGATGATTATTGGGCAGTTGTCATCACCGTCTGTATGACCGTCACCATCGGTATCGGCTACTAAGGGATCTGATCCCTGAGCAATTTCATCTTCGTCGCGCACGCCGTCATTGTCATCGTCGCGATCACAGGCGTCGCCTCGACCATCGCTGTCAGTGTCGCGTTGATCCGGGTTGGCAACAGCCGGACAGTTGTCGACGGCGTTTTCTATGCCATCGGTGTCGGCATCTCGTCTACGATCTTCTTCATTGCTGCAGCCGTCGGCCTCAACGGCGTCACTGCTGTTGGGGCAGCGGTCAGAAGCGTCGCTGACACCGTCGTTGTCGCTGTCTTTGCCCTTGTCATAGTCGAAGCGTCCGTCGGCGATATCGCGTTTGCTTTCATTGAGGTGTTGGCTGGCGGTGGCGACATCGGGAACGTTCCGCGCCGGGCCTCCATTGGCCGTTTGGGCAAAAACTTCAAGTGCTGAACCGTCAAAGTTTAGAAAATCGACTGCGCCCGTGAATTGCGAGGCAGCATCTCGCACGACCAGCGATATTTCTATGCCGTTATCCGGGTTGCCGTCTTTATCGAGAGCAAGCAAAAAACGGGTTATATTGATTGCGTTATTCGGATCATTCGAAAAGACTTCTGGTGTGACTAACGAGGTAGCGGCTTCTGTAAGAAAGTTGCCTAGCGAGATGTTGCCTAGTGAGAACTCAAGCGTTTCGCCGGGGAGGAATGAGAAGCCACCGTTGGCTGAGGTAAAGGGAGTTTCAGGTCCGCCGTTGCGGGTATAGCTCAGCCCTTTTACAGGGCCGTCGATAAATTGTCCCTGACTTGTCGGCGTTGCCCCGGAATTGCCGGTATTCGAGGATCCACCACCAGCGCCTCCGCTGCCGCTGCCACCACCACCGCAGGCGGTCAAGGTCAGGGCTAAAAGGGGGGCGCTCAGGCGGGAAATCAGAAGCTTCATGCTTACACCTCGAAACTACATTGTATTTTTGTCGTCCACGGTGCTGCCAAATCAGGGGGGCGATCAGGCGAAAACCAAAGTGGCGACACTTAAGTTCGATTAGCCAGCTCTGATGTTTGCGATTTTATTAGTGTACAAAAAACACGCAGAGTTGACGGCGTGTATATCTTACACTACTTAACTCCGGGCGCAATTTGTAAAGCAGAATTTTCCAGAAAGCACATTAAGATGGGATTTAAAAATATTGGCATAAAATTCAATTAGATATAAATATAACCTCATGGTATTTGTATTGGTTTCATTGCTGTAACTCAGGCTTGGCTGGGCTGTTTTCAAAGTAAAATGTGAACGTTTTCCGCAGGTCTTCGGGAGCAATTCCGAAATCCTTTTCAAGGTGATATTTGACTCGGCCTTCCTTGCCGCGTGGGTGCTTGGCGAGATAGTCCAGTAGAGATTTTTCAGCTTGCCCGGTATAGGGCAACTCGGCTTTTGCGTAGATTTTTTTGATCATGGCAATGTCGTCCGCCATGAAAAGATGGAAGGGCACATCAATACTTTGGTGGGCGGGGAGTCGCGCCTTGTCGTTTACGTACGTCTCCAGCAGTACACGGATTCGTTCGCTCCAGTAATGAATTAGCTCGGTGCACAACACCTCGCGTCGGTTAATACGCTGCCCGTAAGCGAGCATGGTCACAGCAGATTGAACAACCGCAACCGGGTCACGGTGGGTCACGGCGATGGTGGCATCGGGGAAGGTCGCCTGCAGTACCGGTAATTGTTCGAGGTGTTGCGGACACTTCAGGACCCAGCGGCGCGGCTGGTAATCTTTGCCAAGGCGCCGCTGATCTTGCCATTGCAAAATCTTGAGCGCCGTTTTCAGGTATTCGTAGTGTGGTGTTTGGTCACTTTGCAGGTAGTGGTCGCGCCAGCGTGGTGAATGACTCAGCCATTCAAAGTTATAGGACGCAAAATCCGGCCCCATCAGTTCCAACTCTTCGTGGATGTGCTCCGGGTTCATGGGGTGCATGGCTGCGAGGTAGGGTGTCATTGCCTGCATCATGTCCCACTGCTCCTGACAGCGCCGGAAGCGTGGGTCGTTCACGTCGGCGCTGGCGTTTTCGCCGGGCAGGGGAACCGGCTCGTAGGATTCCCATAAAGGTAGGGAGCGCAGGCCTTGGTCTGCTGCCATCAGGTTTAATAGGTGAGTGGTGCCAGAGCGGGGCAGTCCCGCGACAATAATCGGACGTTCTATGCGCTGATCGTGAATTTCAGGGTGGCGTTTTAGGAGGTCCTGAATTAAGAGGCGACTTTTTGCGAAAGATAGCAGTTTATTGCGCAGTCCAAGGCGTCCGATACCTGTTAAACCTTCGTCGCTACCCCATTCGTCCAGCAATAAATCCAGCCTTTCCAGGTAGTCATCCGGCCCAAAGTCGCCGAGCCCGGTTGCCTCCATGGCCTCCTGCAAAATGCCGTCGCGCTTGAAGTCGATGGTAAGTGTTTCGCCATACTCAATGGCCGCGCGTTGCATGTCGCTTAGCACGGGTTCGGCGAGATCCATGATCTCGATAACATTACTCATACCTTTGTTTCCTGCAAACGGGCTTGTAACAGGCCAATTTGGTAATCGAGCCAGCCTGTCTCCCAGAAATTGTTGCGTTGCGAGCGCGCTAGCAAGGCCTGGTGAGCGTCGATTGCCAGCTGGAGCGAAGCGTTGTGGTTGGCGTCAGTCGCGAGCAATGCCTCGGCAAAGTGCAGGGCGCGTTCGGGTTCATCAGTCTGTAAAGCCTGCTGGCCCTTTGCTAGCACGGCCTGTGTGCCCGCAAGCTCAACCAGGTCGGGGTAGATTTCCTTGTGTTGTGTGGGATAGAGCTCGGTGGTGGACTGCGCCTTGAACCAGCCCATATAGCTTTCCCAAGTGGTACGCACCGCCCAGCTCACCTTGCCATAGCCCTGACCTATATTGAGTTCTGGCGGCAATGAGATATCGCGCATGAGCTGGTAGATCGGTTTGCCCTCGTTCATCCCCTTGAGTGTCTCGCGGTGAACGTATTCAACGGCATCGTGCATGCGCTCAAGACAGGCATCAATTAACTCCTCTCCAACAATAGGATCGAAGTGGCCGGTAATCAGCATTTTGGGTTTGAGCGCCCGTACCGCACTGATCGCTTCGAGGTAGGGTTCGGCGAATCGGTATTTGTCGCCGCGAATCGTGTTTAGGTTAGGAAAGTGTGGGAACAGTGGCCCAAACACATTGCCGCTGAATAATATCCGCTGTTGGGGTAGCCAAATAACGGTGCTGTCGATGGTTTCGCCGCCGGGCGTGCTGATTAATTCGAAATCGATTCCGCCTAGGGTGAAGGCGTGCATTTCTTTAAACATCAAGTCAGGCTTGGGTCGGTCTTGTATCAGCAAATCGGGGTTTTTCTCAATCGCGGCTACGCTTTTATCGATGGTTTTCTTGAACCATATATAAGCCTGAGAAATACGCACGGTTGCAATGCGCTCGTCGTCTTTCTGGCAGGCGAGGTTGTTCTGCTGGGCGATTAGCTGAGTATTGCCATCGCGAAAATGATTGACCCCACCAACGTGATCGACATGGCCCTGGGTGAGCAAAATATAGGGCGTAGGGCCGAGGCAGATTTCGTCGAACAGTTTTTTGTGAGTTAGTGCTTCAAATCCCATGCCGGTGTTGATAATGACCCGCCCGGCGTCTGTTACCACCATGTAGCTGTTTGAGGTGCCCGCGGACATATAAATAAAGTCGTTAATAGGGGTAGCCTTTGTTTGGCAGGCGGGTTCCATGGCGGCAAAGCCGGGACGTTGGGCGATCAGTTCATCGACAGTGGTCATAGAGGGCTCCTTGGCTTTGCTGATTTTATAATACGTTCGTATTAAAAAAGCAAATGCGCCGGTGCAATCTGGTTTGGTGGTATGAGTCGGCCGAGGGTTTGACCGACTCATTCGAAAAGGGCTTAGGAAGCTGGCGGCTGGTCTATTTGAGTCATTTTTAGCGTGGCGGTGGCGCTGAGTACCACGCGATCGCCTACACTGAGGGTGGCACGCACAAAGGCCAACTTGCGCGTGCGGCGTATTAATTCACCGCGCCCAATGAGGAGCTCGCCAGCCTCGGCTGAAGCTACAAACTGGTTGTCGCAGGTGATAGTGACGCAACCCTCGCTAAAACTTTCCAGAGCGCTTAGGCAGAGGGTGTAGTCGGCAAAGCACATGAGTACGCCGCCATGGACGATCCCGAACATATTGCAATGGTGCTTTTCCAGTCTGAAGGCAGTCTCTGCAGCGGGTGCCAGCGATTTGCAAAAGAAAGGGCCGATATGATCTTCGGCAGGGTCGCCCGGCCAATGTTGGAATTCGGGCGAAATATCAAAGTCTTCTGGCTTAATGCTGCTCATTGCTGCTCCTCATTGTCGAGAGCTCATTCTCGCACATTCGTAGCTTAAATCTGTACTCCTCGTCCATGCGGCTGATGGTTGCGCGTGCGGCTCTGCCGATACAGTGGAAGAAAAGCCGCGGAGGAAGCTCATGGAATTCTGGCAAGTTATTAGCTGGTGCGAAACGGATCATATTGTTGAGGTAGCCAAGCATGCCGAGGCTGTGGGCATGGAGGGGCTGATTTTGGCAGAGCATATTTATTATCCACGGCAGGTAGAGTCGCAATATTTTTATTCTGATGACGGAGTGTCGCCGCAAACACCGGATATGGAATTTCCGGATCCGCTGATAAGTTTTGCAGCAGCTGCGGCGCATACGCAAAGACTTAAATTTATGACGGGCATCTACGTTGTCCCTTTACGGCATCCGGTCGAGCTGGCAAAAAATCTGGCGACATTGGCGCGCTTGAGTAATAACCGGGTTCATTTGGGTCTGGGCGCCGGTTGGCTTAAAGAGGAATTTGATCAGCTTGGTGTCGACTTTGCTACGCGGGGTTCGCGTACCGACGCGATGATCCATATTATGAAAGCCTTGTGGCAGGGAGAGCCAGTAAGCTACTCAGACGAACATTTTCAGCTGGATGCTATTCAAATTCGACCCGTGCCCGATGAGCCAGTGCCGCTGATTGGCGGTGGACACTCAGCGCCTGCCATGCGACGAGCCGCCCACCTTTGCGATGGCTGGTACGGGCCGGGTAATACACTTGCTGAACTTGAAGAAATCGTACCTAGGCTTTACGCCCTGCGTGCGGAGTCTGAGTATGCCGATAAACCCTTTCGTATTGTTGCGCCGCTGTTGGAGCCGCTCACCGACAGCGTAATAGCGCGCATGGAAGCGCTAGGTGTACACGCCACGGTGAATTATCCCTTCCTGTTTGGGTGCGGGCCCGGTTCCTCGTTGGGCGATAAAAAAAGCTATATGGATAACTTTGCGAATCAGTATTTGCGCAGTTGAAACTGTACTCCAGGCCGGTTTGCCTGCAGGGCAGGCTCCTACAAAATCGTCGCTGAATCTGTGGGAGCCTGCCCTGCAGGCGAATGGCAATCAAACTTCGTGTGGGTTCCCCGCCTTAGGCGATGGGATCAATCCGAATCGGCAGCCCATCCGTCGGAAACTGAATAGGAACCGAGTTGTATTGCATCGTGTAGCCCTCGGTCACTGTGATGCGATTGTTCTTGAGCAATTGAAACAGAAATAGCTTCACCTGCACTTCGGCGAAGTTCAGCCCCAAGCATTTGTGTGGGCCACCGCCGAAAGGGATGTACTGGTAAAAATGGCGCTTGTGTTCAGCGCGCTCTTTTGAAAAGCGCATGGGGTCGAATGTGTAGGGCTCGGTCCACCACTCTTCCATATAGTGCGTCATTAGTGGCGATATACCCACACCGGTATTTTTCGGAATGTGGTAGCCCATAATTTCTGTCTCGGCAACGCAGCGGCGTGGTATTGCCGGCACCGGCGGATACATTCGTAGTGATTCTTTCATGGCCAGCGCGGTGAGCTCCAGAGACTGGAGGTCGTCGTAAGACAAGACTTCCTTGCCCGCCCCATTAAATTCGGCGCGCAACTTTTCCTGCCAGTCCTGATTTTTCGCCAGCAGGTAGACCATTGAGCATAAAGTGCTAGTGGTAGTATCGTGCGCAGCGAACAGCAAGAAAATAATGTGGTCTCGAACTGCTTCGTCACTCAGCAGGTTGCCGTCTTCATCACGGGCATGACAAAACTGTGAGAAAAAATCCTGACTTTCGGTAGCACGTTTTTTATCGATGGTTTTGTGAATAAATTCCTCCAGTACTTTGCGGCCCAGCAGGCCGCGTCGCCATTTGGTGCCGGGCAGCGGAATTTTAAACCATGCCATGGATGCTTCCATGGCGTGCAAAAAGCCTTTGTTAATTGCGTCAGCCTCTTCGCCCATTTCTACCCCCATAAATACCTGGGCGGCAGTGTCTAATAGCAGCACTTTGATGCTGTCTTTAAAATGAAATGTCTCAGCCTGCGGGAAGTCGGCAACGCCTTGTTTGAGTTTGGGATTCATCACGTCCAGATAGCCCTGGATGGCGTCTTTTTTGAACGCCGCCTGCAATATTTTGCGATGGAAGCGGTGCTCGTCAAAATCGCGAAGCATTAGTCCGTCGGGAAACAGTCTGTCTAGTAAGGGGTCCCAGGCTTTCTTGGAGGAGAAAATCTTGTGCTCGTCTTTCAGTACGATCTCATTGGCTTCCGGGCCAATAAGTGAAACGTTTCTCTGGAGTAGGGCGCTGTTGCGAAAAACGGGGCCATACTGTTTGAGTTTTTTATCGGCGAGACCGTGATAGTCGGTGAGAAACTCAAAGGTATCGCCCAGCAGCGGCCATTTGCCATTGTCACCCGGGATATGGTCCAGGTCTTTGCAGGATTCGCGGGGCAGGTCGAGATAGTCGGTAGGGCGGCTCATCTATGCTTCCTTTGGTTTGCACCAGCCGTGAAACAGCAGGTCGATGCTCTGTTGGATGTAATGTTCGGTGTTTTGTGCGGCGGGATGTTGCGCAGAGCTAAGGCTGCCGCCGGTGAGCTTTTCGTAAAACGGGCGTTGAAGTAATGGCGCCAATGTGGATTGCACGGCGAAGAAGAGCGACTCGATAGCTACCGGTTTTATACGCCCGCTGAGCTCCACTTTCGCAACCAGATCGGCGATAACTGCCCACGCACCCTCAAAGTAGAGATTGAAGATGTAGTCGAGGCGGGGCCCGCCGCTAATAGCTTCTTTCAGGCAAATCAGTTGAATGGCCGGGTTTTCGATCGCGCTTCTGAGGTAGATACGGATGGCTTCTTGCAGTGCGTCAAATTCGTCGTGGCTATCGTCAATACGGGTCAGCGCGGTGAGGACTTTTGCTGTGGTGCTGCCAGCCAGCTGGTCGACAACGCCCTTCCAGAGCGCTTCCTTTGAGTCAAAGTAGTGATGGAAGAAGGTGTAGCTGACGCCGAGTTCATTCTGCAGTTTTCTTAGGGAAACACCCTCGTATCCGTCGCGGGCAAAGATCTCTGCCGAGGCTTCAAGCAACTGTTCTATCGACAGGGCCGGTCCATCGGATTTGCGTGGGCGACCCCGGCGGCGAGTGGGTGCTGCGTCAGTGGGAGCAGTGATCATGGCGGCCAAATTAATTAAACAAGTGTTAAAAATAAACCGAAGGGCGAAACTCTGTCAATATAAATAAAATGCGACCGTCGGCAGGGCGCACAATATGTAAACTAACTTGACAATAAACCGCTGGCGGCAAGATACTGGAAAGTCCTGCTGCATCGATAAAAACAGACAATAAACGGTGGTCAGTTTATGGATAATCGCCAGCAATTCCTGCTATGCGCAGTGTTGCTCTCCTTCGTAGCATCTGCCCAAGCTGCGGCGCCGAGAGCCTTGGAAGAAGTACTGGTTACGGCGCAGAAGACCACACAGTCAGCGCAAGACGTACCCATTTCCCTGACGGCCCTCGACGGCGCGGCCATGCGCGATATCGGTGTCGCCGGTTTGGCGGAAATGGCGCCGTATATGCCCAATGTCCGCTTTTCCGATGAAACTGACCCGGCGCTGGCGCAAATCAATATTCGAGGTTTTGGTTCCAACCCATTGAACGCTGCTTTTGAAAGCTCGGTGGGCTTCGTGCAGGATGAATTATTCTTTGGTCGGCCCTCGTATTTTGCGGAAGCCATGTTTGATATTGAAAGGGTTGAGGTATTGCGCGGCCCCCAGGGCACTCTCTTTGGCAAAAATACGATTGCAGGGGTATTCAACGTCACGTCTGTTATGCCGAGCGAAGAGTTTTCCGGTGATCTGCGTTGGAGTAAGGGCGATCCGGATGAAAGTCGGATTGAAGGCGGGCTCGGCGGCAAGCTGACAGAGTGGCTCGGTTTGCGTTTGTCAGGGCTGACAACGGAGCGTGACGGCGAGCTCTATAATCAGTTTTTGGATCGACGCGATGACCAATATGAGCAGGATGCTATGCGCCTTAAGGTGCAAGTGGATCTGGCCGAGAACATGAGTAGCGATCTTACAGCGGTAAGCTCTGAAACGAGTGTCAATTACTGGAGCCTTCAACTGTCCGACCTCGACGAAGGCACCCGAACCTTCCTGCAAAATTATGATCCTGCGATTGAGGATGACCCTGCGAATTTCAGAAGTTCCTACAACACCCCCGGCTTTCTCGATAAAACCTCTGACACGATCGGGCTGGTAACGCGCTGGGATATTGGGGGCTGGGGAGGGCTGGATGACTCTTCGGCAGTGCTCGTTCTGGGGGATAGCAAACTGACCATAGACAGTTTGGTCGATCTCGACGCTTCACCTGCGGATATCGGCCAACTCACGGTGATATCGGATTACGAACAGCGGTCTGCGGAATTCCGCTTCACCGGAAGCAGTAGCGGTCTGTTCGGCATGGGAGAGAGTCTGGAATTAGTTGCCGGACTATTTTTGTTTGAATCGCAATTCGAGCAGCTGACAAGAATATTTGTGGGTGAACACTTTGCTGACTACGTCCTTACCGACGACGCTGCGCAATTAGCCTCGGGTAATTCAAATCAGACCAGTGGCGGCCTGTTGGGCGGACTGAATCTCGCCCAACTCGGTTTGGTCGGGACGGCGGCAGGAGCGAGCCTGGGCGAAGATTTTTACCAGCTGGACTATCTCCTGAAACTTGAATCGAAAGCACTCTTTGCGCAAATGACCTGGGCCCTGAACGAGCACTGGGTCCTCACTCCGGGGGTGCGCTATAACCGCGAGCAAAAAAGGGCTGATGCTTTTGGGCGAGGGATATGTCGTGGCGCGGTCATAGGGCAACCTTGCGTCATGAAAACTGCGCTGCAGGCAGACGATTATCAGGCGAAAGATTTGAAACGGGAAGAAAGCGACTTTTCACCTAAATTGTCGGTCCAGTACTATTTTCGGGAAAGTCTCAATGGCTTTTTCACCGTGAGCAAAGGCTTTAAAAGTGGCGGCTTTAACGCCTCGTCGTTCGGGGGGGATGATTTGGTCTTCCAGCCCGAGCAAGCCACGACGATGGAGCTAGGGTTTAAGGGCCGGTTTTTTGACAATACTTTAAGCCTCAATGCCGCGGTGTACCGCACAGACTTTGACGATTTGCAGGTTCTGGCCTTCAACGGTGCCTTCTTTGATGTTACCAATGCGGCCTCCGCAACCTCAGAGGGTTTGGAGTTGGATTTTGTCTGGCTCACACCGATAGAAGCATTGAGCCTGCGCGGGTCCCTCGGTTTGCTCGATGCACGCTACGACAATTACAGCGATGCGCCGGCGCCTATCGCTAACGGCGTAAACGCCACTCAGGATTTGTCAGGCGAGACCATCGCGCTGGCGCCGGAACAAACCGCGACCTTGACCCCAACATTAACGATACCCGTCTTTGGTTTGGGTTTAAGTGCAAGTGTAGACCTGCTGTATCAGGGCGATCAGTATACGGATACGGACCTTGACGAGGCGACCTTCCTACCTGCTTATACGAGCTACTCTGCGAGAGTCAGTTTGGGGGCGCTTGATCAGGCTTGGACTCTGACTCTGGGTGGCAGCAATCTGAGTGATGAGAAAGTGCTTAATCAGGTTCTCGACACGGTATTTTTTCCCAAGAGCTACAACAGTCGACAGAAAGCGGGGCGGAAGCTGTTTTTGGCGCTCTCGCTTAAGTGGTAGCATTAAACTGTGATGAGCAAAGATCGGTATTGCTGAATGCTTTTGATACGAAGTGTCTGCCCAAACCCCGCTTGTGACTTTCGTTAATGTGAGGTTTGTTTTTACCTCACATGTTTGCGGGAGGAGTCTTCTACCTTGTCCGAATCCCTGGTACTGATTAAAGAGCTAATGCAGTCTGTGGGCGACGTTCGCCACCGGCGCATGTTTGGCGGCTACGGGCTCTTTTTGGACGGTTTGATGTTCGGCCTGATTGCGGACGAGGTGCTTTACTTTAAAGTCGACGATGGCAATCGGGCTGATTTTGATGCAGCCGCATTGCCGCCTTTTACCTATCAGCGCCAAGGGAAATCGGTGCAGCTCTCATACTATCAGGCACCGGTAGAGGTGTTTGAAGATGATGAGCTGGCATCAATGTGGGCCAGGAAAGCCTATGCTGCTGCTGTGCGCTCGCGCAAAGCCCCTGCTGTAAAAAGAGCCTAATTAAGCGCTAACTCTGCCGAAATTGAAAGACGCAGGCGAATCAACTTCGTTATACTCGGACGCTCTATTTTGAAATGAGAGCCCCTGAGTGATACAAACACAGCCTGATTCAGCGATTGGTAATTTTCTTAAACTGGAGTCTGCTGGCGGCATAATTTTAATGTTGTCGGCATTGCTAGCTATTGTCTGCGCCAATACCGGCTTAAACTTTTACTACGATCAGCTGCTCAGCACGCCAGTTGCGGTGCAAGTAGGAGCCCTGATTATCGCCAAGCCGCTTTTGCTTTGGATAAACGACGGCCTGATGGCGGTATTCTTTTTTCTGGTTGGTCTCGAACTAAAGCGAGAGCTTATAGAAGGCGAACTGTCTGACAAGCGCAATATCATCCTGCCTGCAGTCGGTGCCGTGGGTGGTATGGCGATACCTGCCCTCGTGTACCTGTTTTTCAATCATGGCGATGAAATTGCGATGAAAGGCTGGGCAATACCAGCTGCGACGGATATTGCATTTGCCCTGGGTGTACTTGCCTTGCTCGGTTCGCGAGTGCCGACAGGTCTGAAAATATTTCTAACATCGCTCGCCATTTTTGATGATATTGGGGCGATCGTCATTATCGCTCTCTTTTATACCTCTAAAATTTCCATATCTGCGCTGGTGGTTGTCGGCGTCTGTTTGCCGGTGTTGGCATTTTTGAATCGGCGTGCCGTGGAGTCAAAGAGTGCCTACGTGTTAATTGGCCTTATTATGTGGGTGGCGATGCTGAAGTCGGGCGTGCACGCAACGCTCGCTGGCGTGGTTCTGGCGTTTTTTATTCCTATTAAATCTGCGACAACACCGGGCTATTCGCCCCTGAAAAGTCTGGAGCATGATTTGCATTCTGTCGTGGCCTTTGTAGTACTGCCGGTTTTTGCTTTCGCAAACGCCGGGCTCAATTTCTCCGGTGTTGGCCTGGAACAGATGCTTCACGATGTGCCCGTTGGTATCGCCCTGGGGCTTGTGGTGGGTAAGCAGGTCGGTATTTTTGGATTGTGTGCGCTGGCGATCAAATTTGGCTGGGCCAAGTTGCCGGCTGGTATGAATTGGCTCAGTCTCTATGGGACGGCGGTATTGTGCGGAATCGGTTTTACCATGAGTCTGTTTATCAGCTCTCTTGCTTTCGAGGAAACTGGCGCCAATTTGTTGTTTGATGACCGTTTGGGCATTCTTGTCGGTTCGCTAATATCCGGCATTGGCGGTTATGTGCTTATACGACTTAGCCTTGGGCCTAAGGTGGCGCCGACGGGTAAGGTATCCCGAGGTTAATTCTATGGATGGCGTACTGAACTATTACCTGCTAGACGATACGGCTACGTCCGGGCAGCCAACCCGAAAACAGTTTGAACGCATTGCGCAGGCCGGTTATACATCAGTGATTAATCTTGCCATGCCGACCTCGGACAATGCCTTGCCGGATGAGGAAGCCCTCCTGCGACAAATGGGTATTCAATATCACGCTATTCCAGTGCCATTTGATGCCCCTACAAAAGCTCATTTCAGGGCATTTGTTAGTTTAATGAAGGAGTTACCCAGCGATAGCACCTGGGTGCATTGCGCTGTGAACGCAAGGGTATCGGCCTTTATGTTCAAATATTTGCATGATGTTTGTGGTCGATCGGTGGCTGAGTCTACGACGGCTCTATTGGAGCAATGGCGCCCCCAAATGGACGCTGTGTGGAAAGAATTTATGGCCATGGATTGCAGTGATATCGCTGCATCGTACTCGCAAGAATAGGCCGGCTGCTTTTTATTATGACGACACATTGGTTACTCCATGCCGCAATCCGCAGATTCTGATTTTCTCATCGGCACACTGGCCTACGCGCTTTTTTGGATGGACGAGAGTCTGCAGGCGAGTCTGGAAGCGGCTGGCTGGGAGCGTATGAACCGGACTCGCTCGATGATTATGCTCAGCATTACGGTTGGAATTAATCGACCTGCGCAATTGGCGCGCAATATGGGTATCAGTCGTCAGGCCATTCATCAGTTATTGCAGGGTATGAAAGACGAGGGCTTTCTTGAATTGGTGCCAGACCCCAGTGATAAGCGAGCGAAAATCGTTAAGTTTAGTGCTGGTAGCGAAGGCATTCGCATGGCTGCTCAGGAAGCTATTTCTTCGATTGAGCTTGAACTTGAAGCGCGTATTGGTAAGCAGACTTTCGAGAACCTGAAGAAAGCCTTAGCTAAGGATTGGGGTCCGCTGGTGATCGCGGCGGCGGATTACTAAAACTTAGTGGCCATTGCGCTCAGCGTTTAAAAGGTAACACATTGCCGGCTAGCGGTTTGACAAGGAGTGTTGCCATGAGTTGCTTAAGTCTATTCGAGAAGAGCACTCGGTCACCGCTATAGGAATGGCTGAGCTGCGGAAGATTATTGTTGGGCGTGGTCAGATAGAAGCTCGTCATTCCGCCAAGCAGGGACATGCATTCAACGAAGGGCACCGGATTAAACACCCCCTCAGCCAAGCCGCGATCGATGAGATGCTGCCAGCGCTTCAGGGTATGGGTGGCATTGAGTGAGGGCAAATCATTGGCCTGACCAGACGCCGTTGCAAAGAGAGACAGATAGATAAAATCCGGATTGTTAAAGGCATACTCAACCCACGCATCAATTGCAATGTTGAGTAATTCAAGCGCGCCGGTTCCTTGCTGCTCGAAGTAGGGTGCCAGCTTTGCGTCCTGCTCCTCCATCGCTTTGTTCCACACCGCCTTGTAAAGCGTCGCTTTGTCCTTGAAATGATGGAAGAGCGATGGGCGGCGGATACCGACCTCCTCGGCAATATCGTCGAGCCGGGTACCGGCGTATCCGTTTCGTGCAAAAATCTTTAGCGCAGCATCCAGAATGCGTGCACGCGTATTATTGCTGTCTGAGGGAGCTGTTGTATTGTTCATGCCAGCCACGTCGAATGTTCGCGCAACCGTATCCTAATTAGCCGGATGCGACAAGCTCGATACCCTGCGACAAAGGCTGAGGCAGTCTGGCGCGCAATTCAATAGTGTCGGTGGCTTACAGGTCTTTATGTAACTCGCCGGATCGCAGAGCTTTTGAATGCCCGGCGGGCATATTCGAGCTTGGCAGCTCGGGCAGGATTTCGCGCATTAGTATGGCTTCGATAGAGGCGATATTTCGGCGAAAGTCCGAGAGCGATTCCGGCTTGTTGAGAAAGCCCGCGGCACCTAAGCGGGCGGCTTCAAACTTATCTGTATCGGTCGCGTTGTGGGAAATCATTACGCAGGGCACGTCGGCGAACTTCGCTTCGCGCTTTATGAGTTGGAGCGCTTGCAGGCCATACAACTTTGGCATGTATAAGTCGATGATAATCAGATCGGGTATCTTTATAGGTTGTTTTGACGCGCCGAGCCCTAACACCTCAATGAGGGCTTCGCCGTCATTGACAGCCGTAATTCGGCTGCGCTGATTAAATTCAGTTAGTCCACGGCTAATGATAAAGACGTCACTGTTGTTGTCTTCGGCGATCACGATATTGAGCATTTTCTGATTTAGATTCTCTTGCGCCATGTCTCAAGACCTCCAGTGTCCATTGGCTTATAGCCACGGCTAAGGGCTTCCGTTATCAGGGTGTTTTATATCAGTTTGACGGCGGGATTAGACTACGTAAATCTACCTAATGTGTGACAAAGTGGCACGATTTGCCGGCTAAGAGTGCGAATATGCGACCGGATAGACATGGGCTTGCTTGTAAATACCATAAAGCAGTGCGCTAAGCCTGATGCTGAGTGAGCCAAAATTCAAGCGCAGCTTCATCGTGGTCGATGTCGTTTTCGTCAAGCCACTGGGCGTAGCGAACCATGTTGAAATCGTAGATTTTGACCCTGCTGCCGTCGTCATCCACGAAATGACTGCTGACCCAGGCAGACACCCCCGCAGCAACTCGCGCAGAAGGCAAGATTGCCCAGTCGTCCGGGGAGTACATGGCCATGTGGCGGTCCGATAGAAATCGCGGCAAGATAGCTTGACCATACTGAGCAATATCGGCGGCGATGGCGCTGGCAATCCGGTATTCGAACCGGCGCATGCTGCAATACCAGTCATAGGCGGGGCCACGACTTAAACTGCGGGCGTACAGGGCTGTCGCGAGTGCTGTCTCGGGGATGTTGATGATCAGGGCAAAAGTGGCTGTTGGCACGCGATAGCGCTTCAGCACGAGCCGCAGGTCGCGGCCGCTTACCATGGGAACAACCCTGCTTTGCTGCTTGGCAAACAGTTGCGCTGGGGGTAATACGCTATCCTTAATCATGCTGCCCGAAGACCTCAAAGTGCCACAGCAGTGCATTGCTGCTCAATAACTATTCAAAGTGGGCAAATATTAAACGATGGGCGGGTGCTAATCTATTGCATTCTTGTCCGAATTATTGGCAATTTGGGTCAATGAAAGAAAATTTAATCATACAGATCAATAGGCTAGTCCCGATCGTGAAAATTAGCCGCTGTGTATTTTACCAAACTTTGGTAGGGACCAAGCGGCGATGAAAACCCTGAGAGAGCTGATGGCCGTGTCTGAAGACAACTACAAACATATAGAATTCGAGCGTCGCGGGTCCGTGGCGCTTATTAAGCTCAACCGGCCAGCGGCCATGAACGCCTTTACCGGACAGATGGGAGAAGAGTGGAGCGCTGCCTATCGGGAGTGCGACCGCAATGACGCGATTAGGGCGGTGCTGCTTACCGGCAATGGTCGCGCTTTTTGCGCCGGCGCGGATATGAGTGCTGCCGAGAACACCTTTGCCAGCCCGGATGTTGCTCATTTCAGCACCTGTCCCGTGAAACCTGCGTGGGAAGTTCGCAAGCCGGTGGTCGCTGCGCTTAATGGTCATGCCATTGGTTTGGGATTGAGCCTGGCGTTGCAATGTGACTTTCGGGTTGTTGCCCGCGATGCCAAGTACGGGCTGCTGCAAGTCCGTCGCGGCGTCCCTGCAGATGCCTGTATGCACTGGTTGCTGCCGCGCCTGGCGGGGCAGGCTGTGGCGACGGAATTGTTGTTGCTGGGAAGAACCTACAACGGGGATCAGCTCTATGAGAAGGGTCTGGCAACGTCCGTTGAGGATAATGATCAAGTATTTTCTGTGGCGCTCGCGCTGGCCCAGGAACTCGCCCTGAACTGCGCGCCGTTGGTCGTAGGGCTGTCCAAGCAGTTACTTTGGGATTCGGCGAAGATGTCACTGGCCGAGATGGAAACTAAAGAAACTCGCTGGTTGCAACATTGCATGGGGCAGCCGGACGCCATTGAAGGTGGCCGTGCATACGCCCTGCGGCGCGAGCCCCAATGGCAAGGCAGCGTAGTAAGGGATTGGCCGGAGGAATAGCCCAAGCAACGGGGTGATGTGGCAAACAAATTCCGGACAGAAACCTTGCGAATGACTTATGCGCTGGAGTTGAGGGCGAAAAACGGCATAATGTGTTCACTAAGAATAAATAACGGAAATTCTATGTCGTATCGCTCATCTATTACGCCAGCATTCGCTCTGGTTCTGCCATCGCTTTTTAGTGTCGTGCTGCCCTTGAGCGGCGGATCCGCTCACGCTGAAGCGGCGAATCGCGGCGTTTTGGAAGAAGTTGTTGTTACTGCACGGCGGCGGGCGGAAAATCTGCAAGATACACCGATAGCGGTATCCGCTTTGGGTTCGGATACGCTGGATCAAATGGGTATCAGCGACATCGAGGATGTGGAAATGCTGGCGCCGAGCCTGCAATTTTCGCAAACCAATTATAAGGCCCCTGCAGTGTTTATTCGTGGCGTCGGTCAGCGCAGCGGCAACCCCGCGCTGGACCCCGGTGTGGGTATGTATCTGAATGGCGTATACGTGCCGCGTTCGGATGCGCAGTTGCTCGATGCCGTTGATGTAGAAAATATTCAGGTATTACGCGGTCCCCAGGGAACGCTCTTTGGTAAAAACAATATCGGCGGCGCGATTCTCGTCGATTCAAAACGACCGCATTCTGATGCTTTCGAGTTTGCAGCGAAACTGACCGCCGGTAGTCATGGCCGTAAAGACGGCAAGCTCAGTACCAATATTCCCCTGACGGATAATTTGGCTTTGCGTTTGGCTTTTAATGCAAAACGCAGCGACGGCTCAATCGATAACGTCGATGCCGGAAATGCGCTGTTTGATCAGGATCGTCTGGCTTTTTCGGCGCGTACCCTGTGGTTTCCGACGGAAGAATTGGAAGTTGATTTGTTCGGTTTTATTAGCCGGATAGACGAGCGCGGCTCGCCCTACAACTGCAAGTTTCAAAATAGTGGAGCGATATTGACCAAGGGCATCTTTCGCGACACCAATGGCACTAACTTAAAAGCAGCCTGCGACGAAAGCGAAAAATTGGCGCAAAATTTTGAAGTCAGCCAGAACGTTGAAGATGCGCGTTATGCGATTGACAACCACATGCTTGCATTAACCCTGCGTTGGCCAGCTTTTGGCATGGATGTAGAGTCCATCAGCAGCTTCGCAATGCAAGATAATATTCGTATTAGCGGGGATTCAGACGGCACCGGTATTCATGTCGTACAGGTTGGACCGGATGCGGGTAGGCAAGTGTATGCCGGCGGTGGCGAAGAAGCGCCGGACGAGCAGCGCACACAATTCACTCAGGAGTTGAAATTCAACGGCAGTGCCTTTGACGAGACTGTGAATTACACCTTTGGGCTGTTTTACTCAAACGAAGTGCTGGATAACACGCTCGATGGCACCGACGTTGGCGAAAACGGCTTCGTGGCCGTTGGCCCGGATGCGGCCGTCGAGCTGGGAATTCCCTTGCCTAATAATTTTGTACTGCCGGTGCAGGCGAATGCGATTCAAATCGGGGACTACGAAAACGAGACGAAGGCCGTCTTTGCCCAAGCTAACTGGGATATCGTCGATTGGCTGCAATTCACTTTTGGACTGCGCTATACCCAGGAGCAGCGCAGTAGCAAGCAGATCCAGATTTCGCCGGATTACAATGAATATGCGAATCGCCTGAATGCCCAAATTGGCTCTAACCCTGCGATCTTGCAACCCGTGGCTCATTATCAGGACGGGATCTATTCGCCTGTATCATCGCAGCAGTATTTTGCCTACAAAGCCCCGCAAGTTCCTCTCGCGCCGGGTGCGCCGGTTAGTGGAGATACCCGGTTCTCCGAAGTGACTCCCAATCTGACTCTGACTTATCTGGCACCGGATGACACGCTCGAAGCCTTGAACCTGAATAATTTTATCGTGTACGCCACACTGAGTAAGGGTTTTAAATCGGGCGGATTGGACTTGAGAAATACCCAGACAGAAGCCAGCATTTTGCAGTTTGAACCCGAGTTGGTGACCAATAAGGAAGTGGGTTTCAAACTCGATGCCTTTGATAATCGACTGCGCTTTAACGTTGCCGTATTCCAGATGGATTATACGGATTTACAAGTTGCCCTTTATGAGCGTGGTTCGACCGCGACGGAAGTGATTCAGTTCACCGGTAATGCCGGCGAAGCGGTGGTTGACGGTTTTGAACTGGAAATCACGGCGCTTCTGGGTGATTTCACCATCAACGCCAATGCTGGCTACACCGACGGTGATCTCGTCGAATACAGCCTTGGTACGAATACGGTAAATGGTTTTGCGATTGTGGATCGCAGTGGCGAGGCTTTTCCTCAGGTTCCCCAGAATGTACGTGGCATGGTGGTCCGCTACGACTGGGATTCTCCGGCAGGGTTAATTTCCCCACAGATTCAGTATTACTATTCTGATGAAATATTTATCGGCACAGATTATTTGAGCGGCCAGTACGAGAGCTCAACGGTGAGTCAATATGAGCTGTATAACGCTCGTGTCTCCTGGGAAGTCAGCGAACAGATTTCAATGACGGCTTTCGCCGACAACCTTAAAGACGAGCCGTATTTTGTAGGTGGGATAGCGGTTACCAGCGTCATCGGTGTTGCCAACCGCGTGCCCGGCACGCCCAGACAGTTTGGTCTGGAATTCAGTTATAAACTTCAATAGTTGAGATCATGATGAAACGCGTATTTGCGGCCTCCGCTGCAGCGATTGTCTTGCTAGCCCTTGTGCTGCTTGTTCGTACTCTGCAGTTTGCTCCGCCGCATGCTACTACTGCAGTTTCAGCTTTGAGCGCGGACTGGAACGAGCAAGACCTTGCCGAAGGTCTGGCGGGCGCTCTGCGTTTTGCCACTATTTCTGATGCTGACCTTAGGCAATTTGATTATCAGCCTTTTTATGCATTGCAAGCCTACTTGCAGCAGCGCTTCCCCTTAACCTTTACCAGACTTTCTTTGGAAAAAATCGGCCCCGCCAGTTTGCTGTTTCGCTGGGACGGGAAAGACGCCGATAAAGCGCCTATTTTGCTGCTTGCACATCAGGATGTTGTTCCGGTCATCCCCGGTACCGAAGAAGAGTGGTCCTATCCGCCTTTCGGCGGCACGATCGCCGGTGGCTATATCTGGGGGCGCGGCGCGATAGACGACAAGGCAAGTGTGCTTGGCATTCTTGAAGCGGTAGAGCGCCATTTGCAGGAAGGCTTTGTGCCGCCGCGGACGGTGTACCTGGCCTTTGGCCACGACGAGGAAGTGGGTGGAACCAATGGTGCGCTCGCTATTGCCGGGCTGCTAAAGGAACGTGGTATAGAGCCCGAGTTCCTGTTGGATGAAGGTAGCGTTATTGCAAAAGGGATGATTCCCGGTGTTGAGCGGCGGGTGGCACTTATTGGCCCCGGTGAAAAGGGTTACGTGAGTCTCAAGCTTTCTGCTCGCGGTGCGGGTGGACATTCGTCTATGCCGCCGTCTCAGACCGCGGCCGGTGCAATTGCCCGAGCGGTTTACCGCTTGGAACAAAACCCCTTTCCGGTAGATTTATCGTATACCGTAGATTTTATGCGATTTCTTGGCGACGCCCAGCCGTTCTTTCAACGTATGCTGTTCGCGAATGCCTGGTTATTTTCACCGATACTGGAAAAGGTGCTTGAACGGGATCCAACTACCAATGCCGGAATTCGCACCACGACCGCCGTCACAATGTTGAAGGGAAGTGTGCGTGATAATGTGCTGCCCATTCTCGCTAGCGCAGTCGTTAATTTTCGAATATTGCCCGGTGAAACGGTGGACTCCGTAATAGAGCGCGTAAACGATATTATCGCCGACCCTAATATCGTTGTGAGCCACTACGATGATTTTGGCAGCAACCCATCATCGGTAGCCGATACCTCCAGCAAAGGTTTTCAGGTGTTGAGTGAAGTCATCCGGCAAGTGAGTCCGCAGACCCTGGTTGCGCCGCGATTGGTTGTGGTAGCAACGGATGCCCGTCATTTCGACGACGTGGCGACAAATAGTTATCGCTTTGTTGGCGTCGAAGTGGGACCGCATGAGTTGGCCGGTATTCACGGTACGGACGAGCGAGTGTCGATGGCTAGCTACGCAGATGCAGTGAAAATCTATTACGCCTTGCTTGCAAGATCCGCCGATCTATAAAGGCGATGTGGGAGCCAGCCCTGCTGGCGAATTCTTTGGTGTAATCTTTGATTCGCCAGCAGGACCGGCTCCTACAAATCAAATCGCTGCGTAGATATTTGCTCGTCGATAGCAATATTAAAGCGCATGTAAATTATGGTCATAATCGGGCTGATCAAGTTGAAGAAGCAGAAGGGCAGGTAAGCCAAAGTCGCAACGCCCAGCACTGCGGCGTGATAGGCACCACAGGTATTCCACGGCACCAGTACCGAGGTGACGGTGCCGCTGTCCTCAAGAGTGCGACTCAAGTTTCGCGTCGCTAAGCCTTCACGTTCATACATCCCCGCATACATTCGTCCTGCCACCAGTATTGTCAGGTACTGCTCCGAGGCCGTGAGATTCAATACGCCGCAGGTGCCGCTTGTGGTGGCAACCAGCGATGTGCGTGATTTAGCCAGTGATTTAAGCGCATTGGTAATGCGTGGCAGACAACCGGAGGCTTCCATCAGCCCGCCGAAAGCGACTGCGCAAACGATCAACCAAATCGTATTCAACATGCCGGCCATGCCGCCCGTCGATAATAGATTGTCGCTATAGGGGTGGCCCGTGCTGATACCCGCCGCACCAACGATAATTTGAACGACACCGCGATATAGCCCCGTCCAGTCCTGACTGCCGCCAATGGTATAGACCAGGTCGGTTTGTAGTACGAGTGCACAGAGAGCGCCCAGTATTGTTGCCAATAACATTACCGGCAGGGCAGGCACTTGCCTGATGATTAAGGCAATCACGATTAAGGGAATAAGTAATAGCCAGCCAGATATCAACATGGCGCTGCTTATGGCTTCGGACATTGCCTGAGACTCGACGATTTCGCCGCTGGCACTGTGTCTAAAGCCCAGAAAGACAAACAAGAGTTGGGCAATAAGAAAGGACGGTACTGTGGTAAGTGCCAGATAGCGAACGTGACTAAACAGCTCGACACCGGTTACACCGGCAGCGAGATTGGTGGTGTCAGACAGGGGTGATAACTTGTCACCAAAATAGGCGCCCGAAACGACGGCGCCTGCGGTAATGGCCGGGCTCATGCCGAGGCCCGCGCCGGTGGCGATCATGGCAACACCAATGGTTGCGGCAGTGGTCCAGGAGCTGCCTACCGCAGTTGATACGATCGCGCAGACCAAAGCTGCACCGGCATAAAACCAGTTGGGGTCGGCAAACTGCAAGCCGTAGTAAATCAGTGTGGGTACGATGCCGCTGATTGTCCAGGTGCTCGATAAGGCGGCAATGAGCAGGAGCATGAGTATCGGTACAATGGCGATCTTCATAACGTCCAGCATGCCGCTTTGTAGTTTTGTCCATTCGACATTCTGGCGCAGCCCAATGACGGCTGCTAGTGCTGCGGCCAGTATGAGTGCAAACTGATTGGCACCTTCTATGGCGGAGTCTCCAAATAGGCTGACGTTGACGGCCAGCAATATTAGGAGAAAAATCAGCGGCAACAAGGCAAGTCGTAGTGAAAGTGGCTTGGTCATTCCTACCCTTCGTTTGGGTGATGTTATTGTTTTCAGTCTGGACGATAACAGTAGCACGACAATTAAAGTTGCCCTAAAAAATCCGGAGTCATAATGGACTATATCAGTGTTAGTGAGGCGCGCGAGCGCAAGGAATTGAGGTTGGTGTTGTGTGCAGGCACTCCCGGTGTTTGGGGTGAGGCGATCAAGGCGGTATTGCATTATAAGAAACTGAGTTACCTGCCCGTGCTGCAGGAGGTGGGGGGCGAAAATGCCGCCTTGCGGGAATGGACGGGCCAGACCAGCGCGCCAGTGATTGTCGATGCGAACGACAGGCTGAATATCACTTGGGAAAATATGATTTTGCTGGCCGAAAAACTTGCGCCGGATCCTGCGCTGGTGCCTGCAAAGGCGTCAGATCGCGTTTTGATGTTTGGTTTGTTACGGGAAATCGCAGGTGAAAACGGTATCGGCTGGAATCGCCGTTTGCAGTCTATTGCGCTGTCAGGTGGGCCTGACGCCAACCCTGTGCTCAAACGTCTGGCGGACAAGTATGGATACAGCGAGGCGGCTGTTGCTCAATCTGAGCGCCGTACGGTAGAAATTCTCAATCTGCTTTCACAAAAATTGAGCGAACAAGGGCCATACTATTTCGGTGATCAACTCACGGCATTGGATTTTTACTCGGCGGTGTTCCTTGGAGTAATGATCAATCCGCTTCCCCACGACCTGATTCCCATGCCCTCAGGCATGCGCGCTGGCTTTTCGTATCCTTCGGCCGACGTTAGTGCTGCGCTGGATGGGCGTTTGCTTGCTCATCGCGACCTGATCTTTGCACAACATATACAGACACCCCTGGATTTTTAAAGAGACGCGCCCCTATTTTTTATGGGAAGCGCGGTAGTCTTTTGGCGATAGTCCGGTGATTTTTTTGAAAAGGCGCGAAAAATACAGCGGGTCGTCGTAGCCAATGGCCTGGCTGACCGCGCTGATTCGCAAATCGGTGGTATCTAAAAGTTGGCAGGCCATTTCGATCTTCATATGCAAAAAATGCTTGATGGGTGAATAGCCCGTTGCATCGCGATACTTGTTGGCGAAGTGGAACTTGGACAGGTTGCAGGCGGCTGCCAGTTCGTCAAGTGTGAGTGATTTGTCGATATTGCTGCGCATCATTTCGGCGATTACCGCAAGGTCCAATCCGGCCTTGTCACTTCCGTGGCGATTACGGCTTTGCAGGGCGATAAAGCTGAGCATCTGCTTGAGTTGGGCCGAGGCGTGAATGAAAGGGAGCTCCCGGTAGCCCGTTTCACGCACGCTTAGCAGGGATTGGAAGTCGCGCATCAGCTTTACACGATTGATCGCGGCCAAGGTCAGTGTTTCCTGGCCGCCAGTAATTAAATTCACATAGTCACTGGCTCGATGGCCGGTAAAGTGACACCAGTAAATAGACCAGGGTTGTTCACGGCTTGCACGATAATGGTGGGGGGTATTGGCGGGCAGAATAACCAGTTCGCCTGCATGGATGCGCGCACTGTGGGTGGAAGTTTCCAGCGAGCCCTCACCGTCCACGCAGAAAATCAGCAGGTTGTCGTCGTGTTGTTCGCGGCTCATGCTGTGGCCACTGGCGCTGGGGTAATAGCCCATGGCGGAAGGGTAGCAGTCGCCCGCCAGAGGACTGGCGCTTAGACTGTCATTCAAAAAGCCGGGGGTAACAAAGCGAATGCCGTCAGCGGGTAGTGGCCAGTGTGAAGGTTGGCTCATGGCCGGGCCTCATATTCTTTAATTGGCAACATAGTCCATGTAAATAGAAATTTCGTCAATATTATTGCGTGTGTCTAGCTGCTAAATTCGCAATTCATTGATAGATAACGATATCAGGTGTGGTCATGAGTAAGCGAGTTCCCCTATTAATTAACGGTCAATTTGTTGACAGTAAGTCGACAGAGTCACTACCGGTCATCAATCCGGCTACGCAGGCGGTGCTTGCCGAAGTGCCTCTGGCGACTATGGACGAGGTAGAGCAAGCCATTCAGGGTGCTGCTGAAGCCTTTAAAACCTGGCGCAATGTGGCGGTGCCTGAGCGGGCGCGCCTTATGCTGCGTTATCAGGCCCTGTTAAAAGAACATCATGACGAGTTGGCCGAAATATTGGCTGAGGATAACGGCAAGACCTTTGAAGACGCCAAAGGCGATGTTTGGCGTGGCATTGAAGTGGTTGAACATGCGTGCAACATCCCTTCGCTGCTTATGGGTGAAACTGTCGAAAACGTTGCCACTGGCGTCGATACTTACAGCAATATTCAGGCACTGGGTGTCTGCGTTGGCATTACCCCCTTTAATTTCCCTGCGATGATTCCCCTGTGGATGTTTCCGCTGGCGGTTGCCTGTGGCAACACCTTCATCCTGAAGCCCTCGGAGCAGGTGCCACTAACAACAGTGCGACTGTTGGAATTATTCATAGAGGCGGGGTGCCCGGCGGGCGTGGTGCAAATGATTCACGGCAGCAAACAGCAGGTGGATGCTTTGTTAACGCACCCGGTTACGCGAGCCATTTCATTTGTCGGTTCGGTGCCCGTAGGCGAGCATATCTACCGTACCGGTACTCATCACCTGAAACGCGTCCAGTGTTTTGCCGGCGCCAAGAATCATTGCGTCATCATGCCTGATGCCGACAAGAATTCCGTAGTGAATAATCTGGTGGGAGCCTCTGTGGGCGCCGGTGGCCAACGTTGTATGGCAATTAGTGTCGCTGTATTTGTTGGCGACAGCGCTGACTGGTTGCCGGAGCTGGTGGAGAAATTGAAGGCAGTTCGCCCCGGACTCTGGAGTGACGCGGGCGCGGGGTACGGTCCGCTGGTAAGCAAACCCGCTACCGAACGGGTTAAGGCGCTCATAGGGAAGGGTATTGAAGAGGGCGCGACCTGTTTGCTGGATGGCCGCGACTGCGCGGTTGAAGGTTTTCCCGACGGTAACTGGGTTGGTCCCACCGTGTTTACCAATGTCACGCCGGATATGACTATTTACAAGCAGGAAATTTTCGGACCAGTTCTGTGCTGTATTCAGGTGGAAACACTGGAGCAGGCGATCGAAGTCGTCAACGCCAGCCCCTATGGAAACGGCACGTCGATCTTTACCAATTCCGGAAGTGCCGCGCGCCGTTACCAGCATGAAGTTGAAGTTGGTCAGGTTGGCATCAATATTCCGATTCCTGTGCCGCTGCCCTTTTTCTCCTTCACCGGCTGGAAGGGCTCCTTCATGGGCGACCTTCACGCCTACGGTAAACAGGCCGTGCGTTTTTATACCGAAACCAAAACGATTACGGCACGCTGGCCCTATGTTGAATCAACGGCCGGCCAGCCTAATATGACAATTGCTTTGAAGTAAGCCTATGGATTTTGAACTGAACGAAGACCAGCGCGCCTTTCAGGATACGGCGCGTCAGTTTGCCAGTGAGCTGATGGCACCTCTGGCGGCGAAATGGGATGCAGAGCAAATTTTTCCCAAGGACGTGCTCAAGCAAGCCGGCGAGCTGGGGTTTATGGCCTTGTACACGGCCGAAGCCGAGGGCGGTATGGCATTGGGAAGGCTTGATTCAGCCATTATTCTGGAAGAGTTGGCGAGTGCCTGCCCCTCAACGGCGGCCTTTATCAGTATTCACAATATGGCCTTGGGCATGATCGCGCGTTACGGCACATCAGCGGCGCGGGCGCAGTGGTGCCCGGGCTTGGTGAGCGGACAACAGCTGGCTTCGTATTGTTTAACTGAGCCTAACGCCGGTTCTGATGCGGCGTCATTACGGACCCGTGCCGAGCTTCAAGGCGATAGCTATTGCCTGAATGGTGGTAAGGCGTTTATCTCGGGTGCTGGCGATACCGATGTGCTGGTTGTTATGGCGCGTACAGGTGAAGACGGACCCAAAGGCATAACGGCCTTTGCTGTGCCGGCACAGGCCGATGGTGTTAGCTACGGTAAAAAAGAAGAAAAAATGGGTTGGAATAGTCAGCCCACACGCACCATTAATTTCGATAACGTGATGGTGCCTGCCTCGGCAAGATTGGGTGAGGAAGGGCAGGGCTTTGCCATTGCAATGGAAGGACTCGACGGAGGCCGCATTAATATCGCGACCTGTTCAATTGGCGCCGCTCAAGCGTGCCTGCAGTTTGCCATTGCTCACGTCAGCGAGCGCAAGCAGTTCGGTAAACGCATTGCCGATTTTCAAAATACGCAATTCAAGTTGGCGGACATGCAAACGGATCTGGTTGCTGCCCGGCAAATGGTGCGCTTGGCCGCGAGCAAACTCGACAACAATCATTCAGAAAAAAGTGCTTACTGTGCCATGGCGAAGCGCTTTGCAACCGATGCGGGCTTTAACATCTGTAACGAAGCTTTACAGTTGCACGGCGGCTACGGCTACATCAGGGAGTACCCGGTTGAGCGATTTTTGCGCGACAGTCGCGTACATCAAATTCTGGAAGGCACCAACGAAATTATGCGCGTGATTTTGTCACGTCGCTTACTGATAGAAGGTATGACGGAGATATTGCGATGAGCAAAAGTTCACCCCACAGCCCAACCCCAAAACTCAAACTAGAGCGCGACGGGCACGTTGCAATTATTACGATTGACAATCCCTCGGCAAATACCTGGGATGGCGAAAGTTTGTCTGGCCTTAAAAGCATTGTGGAAGCGCTGAACGCCGACAAGGACGTTTATGCCTTAGTGATCACAGGTGCTGGTGAGAAGTTCTTCTCCGCTGGTGCTGACTTGAAAATGTTCGCTGATGGCGACAAAAAAGTTGCCAGAGATATGGCCGAACTGTTTGGCAAGGCCTTTGAAGCGCTGGCTGATTTTCGCGGTGTCGCCGTGGCGGCTGTCAATGGTTATGCAATGGGCGGCGGTCTTGAATGTGCTCTGGCCTGCGATATTCGCGTCGTGGAAGAGCAGGCACAACTGGCCTTACCGGAAGCAAGAGTCGGCTTGCTGCCCTGCGCCGGTGGCACCCAGCGATTGAGCTGGCTGGTTGGCGAAGCCTGGGCGAGCCGAATGATTCTTTGCGGGGAGCGCGTCAATGCGCAAACGGCAGAGCGTATTGGGCTGGCGCAGGAAGTGGTTGCCAAGGGCGAGTCACGTAAACGCGCATTGGAGCTTGCTCATGCCGTTGCCAAGCAGAGCCCCACCAGTGTTACGGCCTGTAAAAAACTAATTCGCGGCGCGCGTGGTCAAGCCATGAATCCGCAATTGCCTTTAGAGCGCGACTTGTTCGTTGATTTGTTTAACTCGAAAGACCAGGTCGAGGGAGTGCAGGCCTTTTTAGAAAAGCGCGAGCCGGAGTGGAAAAATGCCTGAACCCGGACCGGTTATATTTGAGGAGCGCAATGCCGGTAACGGCAAGGCGATAGGACTGATTACCCTGAGTGTAGAAAAGACGCTCAACTCGTTGACTCTGCCTATGGTCGAGTTAATGCGCGAGCAACTATTGGAGTGGCAGGACAATGAACGCATCGCCGCGGTGTTTATGCAGGGGGCCGGTGAAAAGGCCTTTTGCGCTGGTGGCGACGTGCAGGAACTTCACCGTTCGGCGACGAAAACGCCGGGGGGGCCCTGTATAGAAGCGGAAACTTTTTTCGCCCAGGAATATCGTCTGGACTATCTGCTGCACACGTATTCAAAACCGGTTGTGTGTTGGGGTGACGGTATTGTAATGGGCGGTGGGTTGGGCCTGTTTGCAGCGGCGAGTCACGCCGTTGTGACGGAGAAAACGCGAATCGCGATGCCGGAAATTACCATCGCCTTGTACCCCGACGTGGGAGGAACCTGGTTCCTCAATCGCATGCCGGGCAAGTGCGGATTGTTTGTCGCGTTAACGGCGGCTTCGATGAACGCCGCAGATACCTTATACGCTGGCTTAGCGCGTTATTTTGTAAAAAGCGAACGCAAAGCCGAACTGCTGCAGGCCATGTTAAGTTTGTCGTGGCAGAGCAGTGAGCAGCAAAACCGGCAGTTGCTGTCCGATATGTTGAAAGGCTTTAACCCCGCCAAGGCGGTGAGCGCTGAAGGGCAGACAATGGAAAGCGCGCTGGCAATTCACCGGGGGGAAATTGACAAGCTCTGCGCTGGGGGTGATTTGGGGCAAGTTGTGGCGAACATCTTGGCGCACGAAAGTGACGATAAGTGGATGCAAAAAGCCCAGTCCAATTTAAAACATGGCTCACCGATAGCGGCCAATACCATTTGGCAGCAACTGCACCGGGGCAGTGGAATGTCGCTGGAAGAAGTCTTTCAGTTTGAAATCATGGTATCGACCAATGTTGTGCGCC
>JBFJTG010000011.1:0-52832 GCA_041625575.1 Litorivivens sp. | reverse complement strand
GAGCTTAATTTAGCCCTTAGCCCTTAGCCCTTAGCCCTTAAAGGTAACCCGCCCGAGAAAGAACTATTGCGGCACCAAGCGCACCCGCCCCCAATGGGTACCGTAGTGAATACGTCCTTCCTGGTCCAATAGTGTCCCTGCAAACAGCACGTTATAACGCTGGCCACCTATCACATAATGAAAATCCGACTTGCCCGAATGCAAATCTATCGCCTCCAGCGTCCACTGATTATCGCGAGCACCTATCAGGTAAACGCGATTGGACGCATAGCTGATAATGGGCACACAACTCGGCGAACTAATCTCCTTGTTTACCCAAGCCATTTCAAGTTTTCGGCTTTCGGGGTTCCACTCAAATTTTTGTACGCCGTAGGGCTGGTAACGCGGGTTGCTACCCAAAAAACTGATTAATAAAGTTTGCGCACGCTCTGGCAAGTACCAAGGTGCATTGCGCGGCTTGTTATTCACAACCAAAGCGCTATATCCCGCAACGACAACCGACTGCTCGGATTGGATTGATTTTAATTCAGGCTTGCCCATATTGGCGGGCAGAAGACCTGCGATTCTGCGACTTGGCGCGCCCTCAAGCTGCTTCCAGCCCTCGGGGATCGCGTTACGCCAGAACAAAGTAACATTCATGAGTTCAGCGCCGTCGGTAATGACGACAAACTGATCTTCTTCACCAAAGCCCATCAGGCTGGGTGTCGCGCCGGTACCGTGCCCCCATTCGTTATTATAGGGTTCGACCCAGGCGCCATCAGACTCTTGGGTAGACAGAGCGCTTCCTGTCCAAACCAGCTTATGCATATGCGCCTGGGAAGCGATATAAATCCCACCATCTTTATCGATGGCAAAGCCGTTACGCACCCAACCGTATCCGGTCGAGCGCGTCGCCTTCTGATCTGCCCCCTCACTGTGAAGCATTTTGGCTGTCCGGTATTCGCTAAAGTCTCGCTTTACAGCGACCACCCAGCCATGTTCGGTAGCGACTACCAGCCAGCCATCAAAGGTCATGTTCATACCGACCATGAGACCGGTCACTTCCGGCGGGAGCTTGAATTCACGTTTTTTTTCGATTGGCGATGTCTGATCGCCAGCCACCGTGTCGCCGTAGGCGCTAATAAGCCCTTCTTTTGATCCGATATAGTAGATATTGTCGCGATCCAGCACGGTGTAAACGCCGGATAGGTCGCGCAATTTCCGGGCCTCGCGATAAGCGCGCACAATCGAAAGAAAGCCGCTGTTATTTCCATCGAAATAAGCAATGGCTTCATCGGCCTGCTCAACGCTGTACTTCACCTTGGGATCGAAAAAATACTCGTCCAGCACGCTAAAGCTGTCGTGATCCATCTTCACAATGCGATCCAGCCCATTTCCCCAAAAAATTCGCCTTCCGTCAGGGTAGGGGCTTGATATTTGAGTTCCGAAATGGGCCGGGCCTACGTGCTGGTATTGAATTTCCTCAGAGCTCAGTGCACGACCAGGCCCCTCGGGGCCAGCCACCGCAACCGAATCTTGTTGGGCAGAATCACCATGCCCCAGCGCGTATATTGAATCGGCCAGCCAGGGATTTTTCGGAGGTAGTACGGCAGCCAAACTTGCTGACACCTGACTACCCACAACCAGGAGTGACAAAGTGAATTGAATCATTATTTTAAACATGGGCACTCCAGAATTGCGCTCAAACCAATTAAAACATATGATTTATTTTCAATGTACTCTCCTAATGAAGCGCTATCAATGATTACACGCTCCAATTCTTCGACAGTGAAACTGTGCGTCAGCCTTTGGGAATCGCCTCCGAAAAGCTAAAAATGCCTTTATGGAATTAGAAGGAATCCCCGGTAAACTGCGGCAAATGTGAAGCAAGCTATACTCATCGCTGCGGCTTACAAAAAATACAACAATACTCATTTGAGGACTGTCATGAAAAAGCTAAGTGCATTGGCGCTCTCGACCCTAGCCTTACTTACTTCCTACATCACTAACGCAGAGGAATTGAACGCACCCTGCGCCGACTATACAAAACATCGCATGCCCCTATTTGGCGATTTGCACGTTCATTCCAGTTACTCTTTCGACTCCTACATATCCAGTCAGCGTAACGACCCCTGGGCCGCCTACCGTTTCGGTCGCGGTGAAGCCATTACCCTGCCCGACGCCGACGGCGCACAAGAGGTAAAAGCACAGCTCAGGCGCCCACTGGATTTTATGGCGGTAACAGATCACGCAGAATTTCTGGGGCCTATCAATATTTGCACTCAGGATTCAGGAAAGTTGGGTTACTGGTTCCCCGCCTGCATGATGACCCGAAGTGGCAATTTCATTTTGCAAATGCTGGCGGCAGACTACTGGGTGAAACTGGGTGTTGCCGGCACTGACGCTGAAAAGAAAACCAGCTTCGCTTGCACACTATCGGATTGCGATGCGGCAGAAAAATCAGCCTGGGATAATATTCAAAAAGCAACGCATGATCACAATGACGAATGCAAGTTCACCACCTTCGTAGGCTACGAATACACCGACGCACCTGACTTCAAAAACCTGCATCGCAACGTCATTTTCAAAAATGACAAGGTGACCGACCTGCCCATTTCTGCCTACGATACCGGCTCCTACAACTTCCCTATGCTATGGACACTGCTTAGAGAGCAGTGCCTGGAAGGGAAACCCGGCTGCGATGTGATGTCTATTCCGCACAACCCTAATTTATCAGGCGGCCTAATGTTTCCCGACCCAAAAAGCGCTCAGGAATCCAAAGACCGTTTGGCCTTTGAGCCCGTTGTCGAGCTTATTCAACACAAGGGAGCCTCGGAATGTCGATACGATCGACTGGCTGGTAGAGGCGTCGGCACCAGTGACGAACTCTGTGATTTTGAACAGATTAAAAATGACAGCCTTGCGATGCTGGGTAGTGTTGCCGGTGAAGTGCGTACGCTTGAGGCCGACCCCGTGGCCATTGATCAGTTTGGTCCGCGAAATATGCTGCGCAATGTGCTCAAGGCAGGCACGCAACTCAAGCAACAATCCGGCGTAAACCCTTTCAAAATGGGCTTTATTGGCTCTACCGATACCCACAGCGCCACGCCCGGCGCGTCGGAGGAAGACAATTACCCCGGCCACTTAGGCCGGCGCGATGCTGGCTATCGTAATATTCAGGATCACTTTTTTTCCAACGCCGGTGGTCTTGCCGTCGTGTGGGCAGAACAGAACACACGTGACGCGGTGTTCAATGCTATTCGTCGCAAGGAAACCTATGCCACTAGCGGCACTCGTCCGACGCTTCGCTTCTTTGGCGGCTGGGATTTCACGCAGCAGATGTGCGATAGCAGCGATATGATCGATCAGGCCTATGCTAGCGGCGTTCCTATGGGAGGTGATTTGCCAGCAGCTAGCAAAGGTAGCCCCAGTTTCTTGATCGCGGCCGTGAAGGATGCAGGCTCACCCGGCTATCCCGGTACCGATATTCAGGGAGTTCAGATCATCAAAGGCTGGACGGACAGTTCAGGGCAAAGCCATGAACGAATTTACCAAGTGATCGGCGGACCTGAGAATGGGGCCTCGGTTGACGCTAACAGCTGTGCCCGCACGGGAAAAGGCTTGGCTAGCGCCTGCGCCGTTTGGAAAGACCCTCATTTTGATGCCAACGAAAATGCCTTCTACTACGCACGCTTACTGGAAAATCCTACTTGTCGCTGGTCTACACTACAATGTAAATCCTTTGACGTTGACCCCTTTAGCAAAGATTGTAAATCCCAGGCGGCAAAGGCGACTGCGCTAGCAAAAGACAATGGCGCGTGGGGCGACCAGGTGTTTGAAAAATGTTGCTTAAGCGAGAGCGAAGAACCCTTTTATTCCCCGGTCATTCAGGAGCGCGCCTGGAGCTCACCCATTTGGTATACGCCCGAGCAAGCGCGCGGCGGTGAAGCTCAACCAGAGCCGAATCAGTTCGCAGTACAATCTGGGCGCTAATTATTCATACTCCTCAATATAAAAAAGGGCGCCATCGGCGCCCTGAAAAGATAGATCTCACCGAGACCTGTCGAGGATGGGGTACAAATCAGGCTTCAGTTTCCTGCTCTTCCAGATCAACCGCTGCGGCAACCTCACCGTTCTCGGCAGGCTTGAATTTTGGCAGCAACTGGTCGCGAATAGCCGCTTCTATTTCATCAGCAAGATGAGGGTTTTCTTTCAGGTAATTGGCCGCATTCGCCTTGCCCTGCCCGATCTTGTCACCTTTGTAGGCATACCAGGCACCGGATTTATCAACCAGACCCTGCTGCACACCCAGATCAATGATCTCGCCCAGGCGGTAAATGCCCTGACCGTACATAATCTGGAATTCGGCTTGTTTAAAGGGCGGGGCTACCTTGTTTTTAACAACTTTAACCCGGGTTTCATTACCGATGACTTCGTCGCCCAGCTTGACTGCACCGATGCGGCGAATATCCAAACGCACCGAGGCGTAAAACTTAAGCGCATTACCGCCGGTTGTGGTTTCAGGGTTACCAAACATGACACCGATCTTCATTCGAATCTGGTTAATGAAGATAACCGTACTGCTGGACTTGCTGATAATACCGGTTAACTTTCGCAGCGCCTGACTCATCAATCGGGCCTGTAAGCCAACGTGACTGTCACCCATCTCGCCTTCTATCTCAGCACGTGGCGTCAATGCTGCCACCGAGTCAATCACCACGAGGTCAACCGCGCCGGATCGTACCAGCGTTTCGGTAATTTCCAGCGCCTGCTCACCGGTATCGGGTTGAGACATGAGCAGGCTGTCCAGATCGACACCCAGCTTCTCGGCGTAGGCGGGGTCAAAAGCGTGTTCCGCATCGATAAAAGCACAGATGCCACCATTTTTCTGGCACTCCGCAATGGCATGCAGGGTCATGGTGGTTTTGCCGCTGGATTCCGGGCCGTAAATTTCAATAATCTTGCGACGCGGTAAGCCGCCTACGCCCAGGGCGATATCCAGTGTCAGCGAACCGGAACTGATAACAGGCACTGCAACACGCTCCTGCTCGCCCATCCTCATGATGGAGCCCTTGCCGAATTGCCGCTCAATTTGCGACAGTGCTGCACCCAATGCCTTCTGTTTGTTATCGTCCATAGCTAACCCCGTTGATTGCTGTACTGTAAAAAGCCTGTATATATAATCAGTATATCCGGGCGCAGTGTCAACCGTTTGTGGAAAATTTTTCTGGGCCCATCCTCCGCGCCGGGCCGTGGCCAGTTCGCCCCGCATTGCGTACAATCGCTCCCTTTACGAATCTGCAGATAATAGAGATATGAGCTCAGTGGCCAGCCCGGAACAGAACAAGGCGGATCAGAATACCCCGATGATGCAGCAGTTCTTGAAAATCAAGGCTGAGCACCCTCGCGAGCTACTGTTCTACCGCATGGGCGACTTTTACGAGCTGTTTTTTGAGGACGCCAAAAAGGCGGCGGAGCTGCTGGATATTACCCTGACGGCAAGGGGTAAATCGGGCGGCGAACCGATCCCGATGTGCGGTGTGCCCTATCATGCGGCCGAATCCTATATTGGTCGACTCGTGCGCAAGGGGCAGTCCATTGCCATTGCGGAACAATTTGGTGACCCCGCTACCAGCAAGGGCCCGGTCGAACGCAAGGTGGTGCGCGTGGTCACGCCTGGCACCGTCAGCGACGAAGCCTTTCTGGATGATCGACGCGACAATCTGCTACTGGCCATAAACCGCCACGACGACATTTTCGGGCTTGCTTGTCTGGACATCAGCAGCGGCCGTTTTTTGGTTCTGGAGGCCGAGGGAGAGGCTGCCATGCTGGCCGAAGTCCAGCGCCTGAACCCCGCAGAAGTGTTATTGAACGAAGCCCAACCCCTGCCCTCGGTGGAATCTCGCACCGGAATGCGGCGCTGTCCGCCCTGGGAATTCGAGCTTGAAACCGCCACCCGCTTGCTGAACCAGCAATTTGGCACCAAAGATTTACAGGGCTTCGGCTGCGCAGAGCTGCACATCGCGCTCGGCGCCGCAGGCTGCCTGCTGCAATACGCGAAGGAAACACAGCGTACCGATTTGCCGCATATTCGCGGCATACAGCATGAAAACCGCAGTGACAGCGTTTCTATTGATGCCGCGACTCGACGCAATCTGGAGCTGGACCTGAATCTGGCTGGTGGCGAAGAAAACACCCTATTGTCAGTGCTCGACGCCAGCAAAACAGCCATGGGCAGTCGACTGCTAAGGCGCTGGCTACATCGCCCCCTGCGCGACCTGCACGAACTGAATGGCCGCCAACAGAGCATTGCCGATTTTCAGAGAGACTTTCGTTTTGACGCGCTGCGCGAAGACTTGCGTAACATCGGTGACATGGAGCGAATTCTGGCACGGGTAGCACTGCGCTCGGCGCGCCCACGTGATCTCACCCGGCTGTATCGCTCATTGGCCGCGATCCCGGCTCTCGTCAGCCAATGTCGGCCGATCGACAACCCTTTTATTGAGACTCTCGCCGACAAACTAGGCGAATTTTCCGAGTTAACGGCCCTGCTCGACAAGGCCCTGATTGAAAACCCGCCGATGGTCATTCGCGATGGCGGTGTTATTGCCGAAGGCTACGATGCCGAGCTGGACGAACTCCGCAATCTCAGCACAAACGCCGGCGATTTTTTGGTGCAACTGGAAAGCCGCGAGCGCGAACGTACCGGCCTGAGCACGCTCAAGGTAGGCTACAACCGGGTACACGGCTACTACATCGAAATCAGCCGCGGCCAGTCGGGCAGCGCACCCGTGGAATACACGCGCCGCCAAACATTGAAGAATGCCGAGCGCTATATCACGCCGGAACTGAAAGAGTTTGAAGACAAGGCTTTAAGCAGTAAAAGCCGGGCGCTGGCCCGGGAAAAATGGCTCTACGAGCAGCTCATCGAGACACTAAACGAATCACTGATCCCTCTGCAAAATTGCGCCGAAGCTGTAGCGGAACTCGATGTTTTGGCCACCCTGGCCGAACGCGCCAGTGCACTGGATTTCTGCCGCCCGACACTCGCTCACGACGCGCCCCTAACCATAGAAGATGGTCGCCACCCGGTGGTCGAAGCGGTGCTGGAGTCGCCTTTTATTGCGAACGATACCCGATTTGATAACGAGCGCCGCATGCTGGTTATCACCGGCCCCAATATGGGTGGTAAATCGACCTATATGCGCCAGACCGCACTGATCGTATTGCTCGCTCATATCGGCAGTTTTGTGCCGGCACGTAGCGCCAGCATTCCTATAGTCGACCAGATTTTCACCCGCATTGGTTCCTCCGACGATCTCGCCGGCGGGCGCTCAACCTTTATGGTCGAAATGACCGAGACCGCAAACATTCTTAACAATGCCACCGAAAAAAGTCTGGTATTGATGGACGAGGTAGGCCGCGGCACGAGCACCTTTGACGGTCTGTCACTGGCCTGGGCCTGCGCGGTGCGTCTGGTCGAGGATATAAAAGCCTGCACCCTCTTCGCCACCCATTATTTTGAATTAACCGCACTGCCGGAGCTGTATTCTCTGGCGGTGAACGTGCACCTTGATGCCACCGAGCACGACGATCACATCATCTTTTTACACGCGGTGCAGGAAGGTCCTGCGAATCAAAGCTACGGTTTGCAAGTGGCCAAGCTGGCCGGCATTCCCCAGGCCGTTATACAAAATGCGCGTCGAAAACTCGCCAGTCTTGAAGAGCAGGTTACGCCCGCAGCGACAAATGGCGCAGCCCCAACACAGGCCGAGCTCTTCAGCGCAGCGACACCCGACCCGGCCCGTGACGCTCTGGATGCCCTGAATCCCGATGAGATGACACCGCGACAGGCACTTGAAGCCTTGTACCGTCTGAAGTCACTCGTCTAATCGAATGTCCGGGACGTGGCCGATTTTGTTACGCTTTGTTAGGCTTAAAGTGGTACCCATTTATTTTTGAGGTGGTAGAATAGCCGCCTTTAAGCACCTGCACGTCAATCTTAGAACGTATTTAAAGAGGCACCATATGACATTTGTGGTTGGGGAAAATTGCATCAAGTGCAAGCACACAGATTGCGTAGAAGTCTGTCCCGTTGACTGTTTTTACGAAGGCCCTAACTTTCTTGTCATTCATCCTGACGAGTGTATCGACTGCGCCCTGTGCGAGCCCGAATGTCCGGTAGATGCCATATTTTCTGAAGATGAGCTGCCGGAAGACCAGCAAGTATTTATGGAGCTGAATGCCGAGCTGTCCGAAGTTTGGCCCAACATCACCGAAATGAAAGAGCCCCTGCCCGACGCAGAAGAATGGGCGGGAGTTGAAGGTAAGCTGAAGCATCTCGAACGCTAAGCAAAGCCTGAAAAACAAAAAAGCGGCCTAGGCCGCTTTTTTATTGCGTGGACTTTAAGTCAGAGCTTAATCAAAAACAGCCTCCTGATTGACGCCGCTGCTTTCGAAAATTGTTCTCAAGGTACGCAGCGCTTCTACCTGAATCTGACGAACACGCTCTCGGGTCAGGCCAATTTCTGCTCCCACCTCCTCCAATGTAGCCGGTTCGTGGCCGCGCAGACCGAAGCGACGAGCAATGACTTCGCGCTGCTTTTCGTTCAGCTCTTCCAGCCAATGACCGATAGACTCTTTCAGGTCGTCATTTTGCAGTAAATCAGCGGGGTCGTGCGCCTGATCATCCGCCAATGAATCCAGTAAGGGTTTATCCGATTCCCGGCCCATTGGAACATCGACGGAGCTGACTCGCTCATTCAGGCCAAACATTTTTTCAACCGCCGCAACAGGCTTATCAACCCGCCGGGCTATCTCTTCGTTCGTCGGCTCGTGATCAAGCTGTTGGGTCAATTCCCGCGCGGCTCGCAAGTAAACGTTCAGCTCTTTGACAACATGGATCGGAAGCCGGATTGTGCGCGTTTGATTCATAATTGCGCGCTCTATCGTCTGCCGTATCCACCAGGTCGCGTAGGTGGAGAAACGGAAACCGCGCTCCGGATCAAATTTTTCTACCGCATGGATTAGGCCAAGATTTCCCTCCTCAATCAGATCGAGCAGGCTTAGACCACGATTTAGATAGCGTCTTGAAATTTTAACCACTAAACGCAGATTACTGACGATCATCCGCTTGCGCCCCGCTTCATCGCCACGTTGTGCCAGACGTGCAAAATGCACTTCCTCCTGAGCGGTGAGCAGGGGGGAAAAACCAATTTCGTTGAGGTAGAGCTGGGTAGCGTCCAGTTCGGCACTGCGAACACGACGTTTTAGGGCAGATTTTGTTACTTTGGTTTTCGGTTCATCGTCGTCGCGCAACGACTCTACAGACTCCTCAGCGCTGAAAAAAAGTTGGCTTGCATCGCGATTGGCTAAATCTTCAGTGTCTGTATTCATGACAAGATCCTTAGGCAAAATGCCGTGGCTTCACTCCATGCTGCCGTACTTACACTTCGTTTAAGTCCTTTTCGGTAATAAACTGACGGGGTCAATCGGCTTCCCGTCTTTCCGTATTTCAAAATGCAACTTCGTGCTGTCTGTACCGGTATCGCCCATGAGAGCGATGGTTTGCCCCTGCCGGATCGATTCGCCTTCCTTCACCATTAAACGGTTATTGTGAGCATAGGCACTTAAGTAGCGCTCACTGTGTTTCACAATCAGGAGCTTGCCGTACCCCACCAAACCGCTGCCAGCGTATACAACAACACCATTGGCAACTGCTTTTACAGGCTGCTCTTGTTTACCTGCAATATCAATACCCTTATGTGCGTATTGAGATGCGTTAAAACCCCGAACGATGCTGCCTTCTGTTGGCCACTGCCAGGCTGATATTTCTGTTGTCTCAAGGACTTGCGATTGTGTCTTTGAAGTTCCCTCAGGTGGTCTGGGAGGAGGAGAAATCGGCTTAGCTGCTACGTTAGACGGTCGCGACGCCGTACGTTCAGATGGCGGAGAGGGTCGACTCGGCGGAACGCTTGCCACGGCTATTGCCTTGTCGTCCATCCTCAGGCGTTGACCCGGAAAGATCTGGTAATTCGAACCGATACCGTTAGCAGCTGCTAACCCTCGAAAGTCCAATCCATAACGAAATGCTATGGAGTAAAGCGTATCTCCGGAGCGCACAACGTAGCTGTCAGGCGTTCGTTCAGGGGGGGAGTGAAGGTCGCTAACGGGCGCATAATTAGGACTGCCGGCGCAGCCTGACAAAAACAACAAAGTAAAAACCAGAAGGACTGCCCACCGATATCGGCCCATTAGGTAAACATATGGTTTGGCACTGGAATTTTGCAAAATGCCTCTCGCCTGACTGGTTGAACCGCCGATAAAAGGCCCAACAAAACACTAAAAATGCTTATACCCTGCCTGTTTAGCTGCTCGCAAACAGGAGTTTTTAATAACTGTTAGTACTTTACCCACGTTTAATATAAACAAACAGTCTTAGTAAATAGTTAACATTTTTAGCTGAGTACCGGTTTTCTGCCCGCCCACATATTCACCGCTACCACAACAAAGATCCCGGCAAGCAAACTTGCGATATCGAAGGCAAAATCAGCCGGTAATTCAAGCGCGGGGGGGGTGTCCGCACCGGAACTGCTTTGCCACGGCCACAGCACGCGTAAGGACGCAAACAGGACCCCTATCAAAAAACTCATTAATAAATCGTGGTAGCGAGCGAGCAGCCAGGACAAGAGCCTTACAAACGACAACAGGCCTAGCGCACAGCCACTGGCAAAAATGGCGAGTTTAGCGATATCTAATTCGTGCACAGCCGTTAGCACGAAGGGATAAAGGCCCATCATCAACAATAGAAAACTGCCTGATATACCAGGCAGAATCATGGCACAAATGGCGATCGCACCAGCGCCAAATAGCACTATCGGTGAGGGTGTGAACTCCATCGGACGCATTTCGGCAACACCCAGCATGAATGCCAGCCCCAGCAGGAGGCTGGCTATCAAGGCACCACGCCATTGCTTTATGTCGCGCAGGAGCACCACCGCAGAGGCGAGAATCAAACCAATAAAAAAGGCATAGAGCTGGGTGGGATAACGCTCCAGCGCCATCGTAATCAGTTTCGCGAGAGAGAATAGGCTGCAGGCGATGCCGGCTATCAGGGGTAGCAGAAAATTGGCGTTTACCTTTTGCCAGCAAGCCTGAAACTGCCCCTTAAGCAGCATGTGAAAAAAGGTCAGGTCAAAAGCGCGTATACTTTCTATAAGCGCAGTATAAATGCCGGTTATCAGCGCGACGGTTCCCCCGGAAACGCCGGGAACAACGTCCGCTGCGCCCATCGCCATTCCCTTTAAAAAAGTCGCAAGCCATTTCATCGCGTTAGCCCAGCCTGCCGGAAACCAAAGGCACGAACATGACAGCTTCAATGGAAAGCTCTTCGAGCCTTTCGCCCTGCTTTTTCAACAGGCGCAATTGTTGGCGACGGCTATCCCCTACCGGAATCACCAACATACCGCCATCGTCGAGCTGGTCAATCAATGCCTGGGGGATGGTTTCAGGTGCCGCTGTGACCAGAATACCGTCGAAGGGACCACGCTCTTGCCAACCCATACCACCGTCGGCGTGCTTGAGGTGAACATTACTTAAGCCAAGCATGCGCATGCGCTCGCGCGCCTTCGATTGCAGGGGGAGAATACGCTCGACGCTGTAAACACGATCAACAAGTTGAGCCAAAATTGCAGTCTGATAACCCGAGCCCGTACCAACTTCCAATACGCGTTTACGCGGCCCAGCCGACAGCAGCAGCTCCGTCATCCGGGCAACGATATAGGGCTGGGACAAGGTTTGCTGGTAGCCTATCGGAAGCGCGCTGTCTTCGTAAGCGCGATGAGCCAGTGCTTCATCAAGAAATATGTGCCGTGGAGTCCGCGCCATCACATCAAGCACAGCAGGGTCGGTGACACCCTGCTCTTTCAATCGACTAATCAGGCGATCACGCGTGCGTTGGGATGTCATCCCGATACCACCCAAATTTAACTGCGTCATCCTGTTACGTCGCGACCTCTGAATAATCTATTAATTCTCGCACAAGGGCGGTAGCAAAGCAGCCTCGCGGTAAGCTAAATCGCAATCGCAGGCCCTCTCGCTCTTGTAGCGCCTCAAAATCGGCGGGATACATGCGCAAGGCACGCCGGGCGGCATCAACACCGGCCTTTTCCAGACCCTGGCACAAGGCGGGCTCACTCGCGAGCACCTCCTGCTCGATAGCGGCGACTTCAGCACTGACCTGGCGCCCGCCACTGCGCCCGGCGAGAGGACCCGACAACTGAATACGACCATCGTCCAGACGCGAACCGATATCCGCTCTGTCCTCTGAGGTAAACAGACTATTGCCGTCGCCCAGTACAAAAATCTCGCCATCCAGAGCCTTGTTCCAATTCCCCGCCACTACGCGCTTGGCCAACACGGCGTTAAACAGATGCGCCCGCGCAACCGACAGCAATAAACCCCGTTTGAAACGCGAGGGCCGTCGACCGCCAGCAAACCAGCGCTGCGCCTCTGCCAAATTTTGACCGCCAAAGCGCTGCTCACCAAAATAATTCGGAACGCCATGCCTTTCGACGGTAGTCAATCGACCCGCGATCGAATTTTTATCCACGCCGCGCAAAAGCAAATCAAAGCGATTATGCCGATGCGTACCACGGCGCAATTTTCGCTGATGTCGTTGTGACGCCAAGATACTGCACTGAGGGTGCTCGAAAGCAGCCCAGTCAGCGCTTGGCTGACCCAACATGTGAAGGCCAAACCACTGGCGGGTCACCGCATACTTATCTTTCATACCGGAGTAGCCAACGTCCTTGGCGCCGCTATAGCGTTGCAACAATTCCGCGACTTCCAGGGTAGTCATTTGTTTTTTTTCGACCTGCACCCAGTCGAACTCGCCCGCGCCGCTAAATTCAACGTCCATGAGTTCGTCGACACGAAAGTCCTCAGGCTCTTTACGTAAAACACCTCTTTCAGTGGGCTCGCCCCAAGCGAAAGGGGAGATCAGCACTCGGCGGCCTCAAGCAATACGGTAGCGAATGCCGCTATACCTTCCTCCCGGCCGGTGAAACCCAGAGTTTCACTCGTCGTCGCCTTTACCCCGATAGCATCGGGAGAAACCTGTAAGTCTTCCGCGATACACGCCCGCATGGCATCAATGTGGGATGACAATCTCGGCTTTTCAGCAACCACCGTCATATCCGCATTGCCAAGTTGATAGCCGCGCTCTTGTACCAGTTGGTAAACGTGTCTGAGTAACTGCCGGCTGTCGATGCCGGCATAACGCTCATCGCTATCGGGAAAGTGCTTCCCGATGTCGCCCAAAGCCAGGGCACCTAACAAGGCATCGCACAGGGCGTGCAGCAAAACATCACCGTCGGAATGGGCAATAAGTCCACGGTCACAGGGAATACGAACACCACCCAAGGTAAGGTAGTCGCCATCACCAAAACGGTGAACGTCGATACCCTGACCAATTCGAAGTTTAGCCATTGCCTTGCGCTTCCAGAATGAGGGCCGCCAGTTCAAGATCTTCTGGCCGAGTAATTTTAATATTGCTGGAACTGCCGGGGTACAGACGCGGGGTATAACCCGCCAGCTCCATGGCCGAAGCTTCGTCCGTAACAGCCCCACCTTTACTTGCAGCTAATTGAAGCGCTTTACGCAACAAACCCAGCCTGAACAATTGCGGAGTTTGCGCTGCCCATAAATCGCTGCGATCGACCGTCTTTTTAATTTGGAGGGAACGATTAGCTTGCTTCAGGGTATCGGCAACGGGCACGGCCATGATGCCACCCACTGAATCCTCCGCCAGCGCGTCCAGCATTTTGCAAATTGCGGACGCGCGAACACAGGGCCGTGCGGCGTCGTGAACCAGAACCCAGTCATCATCGTGCGCTTGAGTCAGCGCGAGTAACCCTGCCAAAACGGACTCGGCTCGTTCGGCGCCACCCATCACCACCTTAACGCGCGTATCAGACAAAACCGGCAACTCATACCAGCGCTCGTCGTCACTGGCAACGGCAACGAACACCTGTTCAAGTCTGGAAATTCTGAGTAGACGTTTGACCGAGTGCGACAACAGCGTTTCGCCGCCAACACTCAAATACTGCTTGGGAATATCCGAGGCCATGCGAGTACCATACCCGGCTGCCGGCACCACTGCCCACCACCGAGGACGCATCGCACTCATTCTTTCTGCTCCTCGTCGACAATCAAGTAAAAGGTTTCGCCCTGCCTGATCAAACCCAATTCCTGTCGGGCGCGCTCTTCTACGGTGGCAAGATTGGTTTTCAGGCTTTGTACTTCGCGCGACAGTCGTTCATTGCGTTCACGCAATTCAGAATTGGCGTATTCCTGTTCGGCAATCTGCCGGCGCAAGCGCGCGATCTCTTCGAAACTACCCGGCCCGACCCACAGGCGGTACTGCGTAAGCAGTAAAACCGCCAGAAGTAGAATCAGGAGCCAGTTTCGTTTCATAGCCAATCTTGCCTCGGCTGGCCGCTTAGGACTTGAATTCGTCCCTACCGCGATACACGGCACCTAACTCGGCTTCGATGCGCAGCAAGCGATTGTATTTCGCTACTCGATCAGATCGGCACAGCGAACCGGTTTTAATTTGCCCGGCAGAGGTCGCAACCGCCAGATCAGCGATGGTGGTGTCTTCCGTCTCACCGCTGCGGTGCGAGATAACGACGCTGAAGCCGGCATCTTTAGCCATTTTAATCGCGTCCAGCGTTTCGCTTAAGGAACCGATTTGGTTGAACTTGATCAGAATGGAATTGCCGATATTCTCGTCGATACCGCGCTGTAGAATTTTTGTGTTGGTTACAAACAGATCGTCACCCACCAGCTGCACCCGATCGCCAATACGCTTGGTAAGAATAGACCAGCCGTCCCAGTCACTTTCATCCATACCGTCTTCGATAGAGATAATGGGATACTTCTGGCTCAACTCGTCGAGGTATTCAGCAAAACCGGCCGCATCAAAAACCTTGCCTTCACCGGCCAGGTCGTATTTGCCGTTTTTATAAAACTCGGAGGAGGCGCAATCCAGTGCCAGAGTAATGTCTTCACCCAGTTTGTATCCGGCAATGGCGATGGCTTCCGCAATAATTTCAAGCGCAGCTTCATTCGAGGGAAGATTGGGAGCAAAACCACCCTCGTCACCTACGGCTGTGCTCAGGCCCCGCTCAGACAACACTTTTTTCAGGGAATGGAAAATCTCCGCGCCCTGACGCAAGGCTTCGGAAAAACTGTCCGCGCCCACGGGCTGAATCATAAATTCCTGAATATCGACATTGTTGTCAGCGTGCTCGCCGCCATTGATGATATTCATCATGGGCACCGGCATGCTGTATTGGCCAGAGGTGCCATTAATGTCGGCAATATGCTGATACAGCGGAATGCCTTTCTCTATCGCCACCGCTTTTGCCGCAGCCAGCGAAACAGCCAGAATAGCGTTTGCGCCAAGATTGCCCTTATTCTCAGTGCCGTCTTCGTCGATCATCGCCTGATCAAGTGCACGCTGGTTTTCGGCATCCTGACCCATCAGCAAGTCGCGAATCGTGGTATTCACATTGGCAACCGCTTTCAGAACACCCTTACCCAAATAACGCGACTTGTCGCCGTCGCGTAATTCCAAAGCTTCACGTGATCCTGTCGATGCTCCGGAAGGGGCGCAGGCAGAGCCCACTGCACCGGACGCCAGCACTACGTCAGCCTGTATTGTCGGATTACCGCGGCTATCCAGAACCTCAAAGGCTTTGATGTCGACAATTTCTGCCATTGATCTAACTCCATATTGATAAAATATAAATTAGTTTGCGCGACAAACGACTTAGCGAATATTCACTGGCGGCAAGGCTTTCACCAGCGAATCGATAGCTTTCATCTGCGCCAAAAATGGTTCCAACTGATCTAGCGGCAAGGCACTGGGGCCATCGCATTTTGCATTATCAGGATCCGGGTGTGCCTCCAAAAACAAGCCGGCCAAACCCAGAGCCATACCGGCGCGCCCCAACTCGGCAACCTGATGGCGGCGCCCACCGGACGCTGCACCCATGGGGTCACGGCATTGCAGGGCATGGGTCACATCAAAAATCAGGGGAGCGCCAGCGCTGACTTCGCGCATGGTTCGAAAACCAAGCATATCGACCACTAAATTATCGTAGCCGAAATTACTGCCGCGCTCGCACAGCATGATGTTGGTGTTACCGCATTCCGCAAACTTTTCGACGATATTTTTCATCTGAGGCGGACTGAGAAATTGCGGCTTCTTGATATTGATAACGGCGCCAGTTTCCGCCATTGCTTTAACAAGATCGGTTTGCCTTGCAAGGAAGGCCGGCAGTTGCAGGACATCACACACCTGAGCCACGGGCTTGGCCTGATGGCATTCATGCACGTCAGTAATTACGGGCACCTTAAACTGGCTCTTGATCTCCTCAAATATCTTGAGGCCCTCATCCAAACCCGGCCCGCGGTAGGAGTGTACCGACGAGCGATTGGCTTTGTCGAAGGAGGCTTTAAAGACGTAGGGTATGTCGAGTTTTGCGCACACCGTGACGTAATGCTCGGCGACTCGTAGAGCCATATCGCGGCTTTCGAGCACATTCATTCCACCAAACAAAACAAATGGCTGCTGGTTACCAACCGCCAAATCGCCAACCGCTAGCGTTTTATCCGCAATAGTCATCCTACTTGTCCAATCGTTCTATGGCGGCGCCAACGAAGCCGTTAAACAGCGGATGTCCTTCGCGTGGACGCGAGGTAAATTCGGGGTGAAACTGACAGGCGATAAACCACGGATGATCTTCGAGCTCAACGACTTCAACCAGCGAGCCATCCGTAGACCAACCCGAAACAACCAAACCGGCTTTTTGTAGCGGTTCGAGATAATTGTTGTTGACCTCGTAGCGATGACGATGACGCTCGACTATGCGCTCGGAACCGTAAGCGTCACAGGCCTTGGTGCCTTTCACCAAGCCGCACTCCTGCCCACCGAGTCTCATCGTGCCACCCAGGTCTACATTCTCGTCGCGTTGCTCAACCTTACCGCTGGCATCCTGCCATTCGGTAATCAGGGCGATGACCGGATGTTCGGCATCTTGCACAAACTCGGTACTATTGGCCGCCGCAAGTCCCGCGACATGGCGCGCGTAATCAATGACAGCAACCTGCATTCCAAGACAAATACCCAAATAGGGAATTTTGTTCTCACGTGCATGCTTGACGGTAAGCACCTTGCCTTCGACACCACGGTTGCCGAAACCGCCGGGCACCAGAATGCCCTGCACGCCATCAAGCAGCGAAACGCCTTTGGTCTCGATCTCTTCCGAATCAATATAGCGAATATTGACCTTGGTCTTGGCATGAATACCGGCGTGTGACAGCGCCTCGTTAAGCGATTTGTAAGCGTCTATCAGCTCCATGTATTTGCCGACCATGGCAATGGTGATTTCGCGCTCAGGATGAAGCTCACCATCAATGACTGCATTCCATTCCGACAGATCGGCCTCGGGACAGTCAATACCAAAGCGCTCGACGACGAGCGCGTCCAAACCGTGGGCCTGTAGCATGGAGGGAATACGGTAGAGGGAGTCGGCATCAGGCAAGGGGATGACAGCGCGCTGCTCCACATTGGTAAACAATGCAATCTTCCGGCGTGAACCCTCGTCAATTTCATGATCAGAACGGCACAAAAGGATGTCCGGCTGGAGACCAATTGAGCGCAGCTCTTTAACAGAGTGCTGGGTTGGCTTGGTTTTGGTTTCGCCGGCCGTTGCTATATAGGGCACCAGAGTGAGGTGCATTAGCATGGCATTGCGCGAGCCTAATTCAACGGTAAGCTGGCGGGCAGCTTCAAAAAAGGGCAAGCCCTCGATGTCACCGACTGTACCGCCAATTTCGACAATGGCGATGTCGGCCTCTCCCGCACCCAAAATGACGCGCCGCTTTATCTCGTCAGTGATGTGGGGGATCACCTGCACAGTGCCGCCCTGATAGTCGCCACGACGCTCTTTTCTCAGAACCGTTTCGTACACCCGGCCAGTGGTGAAATTATTACGCTTGCCCATTTTCGCGCGCAAAAACCGCTCGTAGTGCCCAAGATCAAGGTCGGTTTCGGCACCGTCCTCGGTCACAAAGACCTCGCCGTGCTGAAAGGGGCTCATGGTGCCCGGGTCAACATTTATATAGGGGTCGAGCTTAAGGACTGTAACAGTCAGCCCGCGGGCCTCAAGAATGGCTCCTAGTGAGGCTGAGGCAATTCCTTTGCCCAAGGACGAAACAACACCACCGGTCACGAAGATAAAGCGTGCCATGAACTACCTTTAAGTATGCAGGTTATGAGAGTAGAGGCGCCGAAAAGCTAGCTTTCCAAACCCCCGTGAGATGGGTGGCCAGTCTATCAGGATGCCCATGATGAGACAAACGAAATACCACTCTCATACGCTTGCCCAGTCTGGTATAATCGCGCGCTCACAGCTTCACAGCCAAGGCTCTTTAAATGCAACCGATGTTGAATATTGCGCTGCGCGCTGCGCGCAAGGCGGGGGATATCATTGCCCGCGCGTCCGAACAAACCGAACGACTCAAAATTGAGTCCAAGGGTACCAATGACTTTGTCACTGACATTGACCACGCCGCTGAAAAGGAAATCATCTACCACATCAGCAAGGCCTTTCCCGACCACGACATTCTGGGCGAAGAATCCGGGCTGACGGAAAATGGCAACTCCGACTACCAGTGGGTGATTGACCCACTGGACGGTACGACCAATTTCATCCGGGGCATTCCCCACTACGCCGTATCCATCGCCTGCCTTTATAAAGGCGTGGTTGAGCATGCGGTCATTCTGGATCCAATTAGGCGTGAAGAATTCACGGCAAGCCGCGGCCGCGGTGCCCAACTGAATGGTCGGCGCCTGCGAGTAAGCACTCTGGCCTCGCTTGAAGGTAGCCTGATTGGAACTGGCATTCCTTATAAGTCGCGCAATGAGCACCTCATTCCGGCCTATACCGCCAGCCTTGCCGCAGTGACCTCGCAAACCGCGGGCATTCGCCGCGCAGGCGCAGCCGCCCTGGATTTAGCCTATGTGGCGGCAGGCAGACTGGACGGATTCTGGGAAATTGGACTCAACCGCTGGGATATAGCGGCCGGTGTTCTGCTTATTCGCGAGGCAGGCGGTTTAATTAGCGATTATCAGGGTGGCAATAATTACATGGAGAGCGGCAATATTGTGACCGCCAATCCCAAGGTATTAAAGCCGCTCTTGCAAACTCTTAAACCCCATCTGGGTCATATTGGCAAATAAATCCGGATAACCCCTGAGGCCCTGCACACCGCCGGTATGCAGGGCGATAATCCGCTTGCCATTGAATTCACCAGCGGCCAATTGCTGGTAAATACCCCATAACATCTTGCCGTTATAGATTGGATCCAGAGCGACCCGGTGGCACTGATAAAAATCCAGAATAAAGGCCTTTAGCTCGCGACTGCATTTGCCGTACCCACCCCCGTGAAAACGATGATCTATTGACCAAATAGGCGAACACGCGCCCAACTCCACTTGCCAGCGCCGAACGTCGGCCTCAAGAAAGTCAGCCCCTTTCAGCGCCGCATACCCCACTATCCGCATCTCAGGCTCAGGGCCTACCGACAATCCGGACAACAGACCGGCAAGTGTTCCGCCGGTCCCGCAGGGCAGCGCCACAATATCGCCGTCCTCCAAGACGCCCGACAGCGCCTCACCCAGAGCGGCACAACCGCGAACACCAGCCAGATTACTCCCGCCTTCGGGCAACCAGTAATAGTGCGGGAACTGCGCTTGCAGTTGGGCTAAAAACTCGGGATTAAATCGCTGCCGGTAGTCGCTGCGCGACAGAAAGTGCAAGGTCATACCCCAGGCGACCGCATCCTGCAGCATGGCGCTGCGTGGCGCATCGGCATCACCGCGCACCAGCCCGAGCGTTTTTACATTGCGTGCTTTACCCAAAGACGCGAGCGCGTGAAGATGGTTGGACCAAGCCCCGCCGAAGCTGGCGACACCCGACGCACCGTGACGGAGCGCTTCATCCAATCCCGGCAAGAGCTTAAAGGTCTTGTTGCCACTCACTGGCCCCGGTATTTGATCCAGCCGCCACAGCAGTAACTTTGCCTCAGCTCGCCGCAGGCGCTCGTCGTCAATCTCGACAAAGCCCGCCTGCCCAATAGCGCCATCGATCAATGGGGACTTGCACCTTGTGCCGGATCAGGCAGGTCGACATTATCCAGCAGCCCCTGATGCTCACGACAACGATCACCCTCACCGTGGCGGAAGAATTTCGGTTTAAGCACTTTGTCGATAGGATCCCCACAGACCTGCCCTGCTTCGTCGGTATGACGACAAACCGGCAAACGGTAATGCATCATCCATTCCTGATAGTGCTCTTCGGCAACTCCGCATCGCTCGGCAACAAAGGCTATCGGGTTATTGAGGTAGTCCATAATTTCGCCGGGCGTCAGTACTAAATGCTCGATTCCGGGATGGTAGGCAACAAAGGTGATGCCAGTATCGGTCATGCGCTGAAGTACCTGACCACTATCATTCTTCATCAACAACTGCTGCTCTTTTTTCAGCGAGCCAATCTCTTCTCGCAAACGGCTTATTTGCTCATCGCGGTAATGTAACTCCGTTTCACGCATGCTAACGCGCTCATTCAACTCCTCGGCTTGGCTTGCAAGTTTGCCGTGAAGCTCAGTAGCAAACTGTTCACGCAATACGGCAAGTTCCGTCGAGTAGGAGTCACTTCCCTGCTTGAGAGTATCTTCATATTGCTCACGAATCTTGTTGAACTGCTGCTCGTAACTGTCGACCGATTCCCTCAGTTCAAGCTCTTTGCGACGGGACTTCGACAAGCGAGATTTTAATTCGCGCAGAACATCTCCCTGCTTCGCCATCCGCTCCTGATGCTCGCCTTCCAGCGATTCAACACGGCGCTTATGCCGGTCCGCCAAGGTTCGCAACTCCAACTGGTGTCTACTCCGTAAATTTTCCAAGCGACGCCGGTACTTTCGGTTAAACACAGGGCCACGGGATTTCGGCGGCGATGCAGCCGGTTCGGCAACTGCCAATGGCGCCGCCGCAGGCGCTGGAGAAACTTCGGCGGCTCTGGGCGACGCATTAGCGGCTCGCTGAACAAGCAGGCCGAGTCGATTGCGGCTCACCGCTTCTTTTAACAGGTCAAAACTTGAGGGATTCCCCTGCTGCTCGGGATCCCACAATTTGTCTTTATACCAGGCAACAGGGCAGGAATTGCGACAGGCGAGACGAATACTGCCTTCGCCTAAATCGGGTCCGCTCAAGCCATGGTCAGCAAGGTGCTGCAAGGGGATGTTCCAACTCGCCTCAACTTGCCCGTCGCTCGCGAAGGGCACGGTAAAAAATACGGCAGCCTGTATTTTCAGGCGAGGACTGATTTGCAAAAATACGGCCCTGACCACCTTCCCGGCATAAGCCGGCAGACCTACATAACCGTCGAGTACGGCCTCAAATTCAGGATATAAAATCTCCTTGTCGACCAAGTCGCCCTTAAAGAAAATAACGGCTTCATTGCTGCCTGCCTTAATTCCGGGCATACGCCTTCGGCTCCCACACGTCGCGAAGTGTTAATTTCCCAGATACTATACGTAAATCATAGGCTTAATTGGGATCAAATTCACAGTAATCGGGCTAGCAGGCACAGAACATCAGCCAACAACAGGGAAAATAACGCGACTTTCCTGTTTACCACCCTTCTAGACCGAAGGCTGTAGACGTTTATTATTTGTGCGATTCGGCATAGGATGTCGAGTTAATTAGCCGCTCACTAAAGATACTCTGCACACGAGCGAGCAATCCATTCCTATAAGACCGTTCCGAGGGCACCATGAACAATTTGGCAGAAGCACAATCTATCAGGCAAACCTCGCGCATTGCCCAGGTTTTCGACACGCAGCGCACAGCATCACGTCGTGAGCCCTACCCCAGTCTACAAGAGCGTATTCAGCACATTGACACCTTGGCTGCCCTGCTGGAAAAACATCAGGATGAGATTGCCGAGGCTATTTCGACAGATTTCGGCAATCGCCCCAGCCAGGAATCCAAGGTACTGGAGATTTTTGGTCTGATTAGCGGCTGCAACTATACACGCAAGCGCTTGAAAAAGTGGATGAAACCCCAGAAGCGCCACGTCGGTCTGGCCTTTTTCGGCGCAAAAAACACGGTCATCCCACAACCCAAAGGCGTTGTCGGAATTGTTACGCCCTGGAACTACCCCCTGTTCCTCGCCCTAAGCCCTGCCATTAGCGCACTCGCCGCAGGCAATCGCTGTATTATCAAGATGGCATCAAACTCCCAGACGCTGGCGAAGCTGATGGAAAAGCTAATCAGCGCCGAATTTGACGATAGCGTGCTCGCGGTTGTCTCTGGCGTTTCCGCCCATGACTTCACCCACCTGCCCTGGGATCACCTGGTTTTCACCGGCTCCCCCACCACAGCAAAGACAGTCATGGAAACAGCGGCCAAATACCTGACCCCTGTGACACTGGAGTTAGGCGGTAAGTCACCGACAATAATCGCAGACGATTTTGATCTCAAGGTTGCTGCTGAACGCCTGCTGTTTGGCAAATTCCTGAATGCCGGCCAGACCTGTGTCGCACCAGACTATGTTTTTGTTCCGCGAGGCAAAATCGATGCTTTTGTCGAGGCGGCTAAAGTCGTTATCAAGCAGCGCTATCCGAAACTGGACAGCGCCGACTACACCTCAATCATTGACGAGAAAGCCTACCAGCGCATAAACAAAACTCTGGAGGATGCAACCAGCAAAGGCGCTCGCGCTATTAACCTGATGGATCAGGTAGCCAAGGACGACACCCTGCGCAAAATTGCACCGCATATAGTGTGTGACGTGAGCCCCGAGATGATGATTATGCAGGACGAAATTTTCGGTCCGCTGCTACCGCTTAAGCCTTACGACAAAATCGAAGACGTTATTGAGTACATCAATGAGCATGAACGCCCACTGGCTCTTTATCTCTATAGCAACAACAAAGCGATTCAGAAGCAGGTGATATACAACACCTTGTCCGGCGGCATGTGCATCAATGACAGCGTGGTGCACGTTGCCCAACACGACATGCCTTTTGGCGGTGTCGGCAACAGCGGCATGGGGCATTATCACGGGCACGAAGGCTTTATCGAGTTTTCGAAAATGCGCCCTATCTTCAAGCAGGGACCCATGAGCGGACTGCTAATGATGGCGCCCCCCTACGGTGCAACCTTCGATAAGATGTACAAAATGATGTTGAAGTTCCGACTCTAGTCAGTTGACCCAGCTAATTGCGGCTCGTTAATCCGGGCCGCCATAGCACATGTGCGGAGCGTTCGAACAACACAATAAGGCCATGCATGAGTGGGCAGCTATTCTGCATGACTGGCCTGACGATGCCGCATCACGCCTCAACATCCGCCCAAGCCTTACCGCCGGCACAATCGACGCCGAAGGATATCGTGAACGCTCCTGGTCCCTCTTGCCACGCTGGGCCAAGGAGCCCAAGCTGAAATTCAGCACCTTTAATGCACGGGCTGAAGGCATTGAAAACAAGCCGGCCTTTAGAGACGCCTGGAAACGATCACAGCGCTGCGTCGTGCCTGCAAGCCGCTACTTCGAGTGGCCAACAATCGATGGCAAAAAGCAGTGTCATGCCTTAGCCCCGCAAACCGACCGCGCCTTATTGCTCGGCGGCCTTTGGGAAATCTGGGAAGCGGAGGGAGAACGTAAAGAAACCTTTACCATCATTACCACCGCCGCCAGCCCCGACATCGCGTGGATACACCACCGAAGCCCCCTGATATTATTCCCCGGCGAGCTGAATTGCTGGCTAAGCGGATCTCCCGAAGATGCAGCAAAACTATTACAGCCTAAAGCCGAATCGGGATTAGGGGCGCAAGCTATCGATTCGCCGGCCAAAACTACCTAGCCATTAATGACGCGAGTTTATTGTCGCGCCAAGAACAATAAGCCAAGGAACAAAGGCAGCCGGCGAAACCGCGCCCCTGATCGGTCAGTCACAAATATCTCGTACGAAGAGCGTCCAGGGATAAGATCGTCTGCAGCTAATGGCTTTTTCGAGGCGAAAAAAAACCCTGCTCGATGGCAGGGCTCCTTTTGTTTGTATGGCGGACCGGACGGGACTCGAACCCGCGACCTCCGGCGTGACAGGCCGGCATTCTAACCAACTGAACTACCGGTCCGCATAACAAACCAACTCGCATACTATGGTGGGTGGTGACGGGATCGAACCGCCGACCCTCTGCTTGTAAGGCAGATGCTCTCCCAGCTGAGCTAACCACCCCTACGCGAGTGGAGCGCATTCTACAGTAAACCCTTCGCTTGTCAAACGTAAGGCGGAGTTTTTTTAGCCTCTGTTTAAAGGCTGAACAGTTCGAATGTTTATTGAACAAATTCAGGCACTAATGTGGCTTCGAGCTCCCGCTGTACATCGCTGGCAAGCGGCATTACCATAGCCGCGTTTTCAAGTTACTGCCGGGCAAGCCTGTGGAAGTTTTTAAGGAATTCAGTTTCGAAGCCGCTCATCGCCTGCCGCGTGTGCCGGAAGATCACAAATGCCACCGCCTGCACGGTCACACCTTTTATGTGCGCCTCAGCGTTAGTGGTGAATTGAATGCCGAGCACGGCTGGCTCATGGACTTTGCGGACATTAAGGCTGCCTTCCGGCCGACTTACGACCGCCTGGACCATTACTACCTCAATGACATTCCGGGGCTGGAAAACCCCACAAGCGAAAATTTGGCAATCTGGATATGGAAAGAGTTGAAGCCCGACTTGCCCCAACTTAGCGCCGTGGAAATACGTGAGACCTGCACCAGCGGATGTATTTACCGGGGCGAATCCGCTTCAAAGTAATCCCTGCATACAATGTGTTACCGTCAGGTAACACGCTAAACCCCATTTTCCCGTATTTTGTGTAACAGGTTACTATTTTATGCAACAGCCGGTAACAATTATTCACAAGCTGGAACTTCGGTTAATTTTTATTCAGGATACGACCAACTCGTGACCATAAGCTTGAGATAATCATTGTATATCATTGTATTATAACAATTTATTGACAATGCGTGAAAATTAGCCAGTTTGCTGGAGCCCTACTAGCCTCTTGCTTGGCACTAACATTTGACATTTTATTCACTGACTTATCCACAGATTCTGTGGACAACATTACCGAAGCGACAAAACCTCTAAATGTTCCTGTTAGAAGCAAATTAGCTGCCAATTTTCATATCTTCAGCCCTTATATGGTCTGCAGCGTGAGTGCTTGTTAACGCGAACCCAGTGCCCGGTCTATTGGGGGTTTTGCCTAGCGCTCCATACTTGCCAAAGGTGCCTCCAGACAAAGTTTGGCGGCTGACGGAATTTGTAATATTTCTGTCACAAGCCTCGACCATAATAGCCCCTCAACGAGCCGGGTTATCGACGGCAAGTCTTCGTTTCGGTCTAGGCAATACTTGGCAAGGCCGATCCAACTACAAAAGCTTCTCTGGGAGAGAACTTCGATGAAACAGAAACTACTGCCGCTGGCCATTGCCGGCCTAGCCACTTGCGGTCTTGCCCAAGCAGAAATTACGCCTTACGGCAAAATAAATGTCAGTATCAACAACGACTCGGTGGACAGTAAAAGCGGCACCAATCACGAAGTGTCACAAAACTCCAACGCTTCCCGCCTCGGCTTCAAGGGTGACTTCGCAATATCGGAAACGCTGCAAGCCATCTACAAACTTGAGTACGAGGTTAATGTAGACGAAGGCACGACGAGTACCGTACTGAAACAACGCAATATCTATGGTGGACTCCAGGGTAGCTGGGGAACCGCGATCGTCGGTAACTTTGATACACCGCTAAAAGTACTGGGCAATGAGGTTGATCAATTCAACGACTACCACAGGGGCGATATCAAAAACTACGCCGAAGGTGAAAACCGTGAAGAGAATATGCTCCAGTACACTTCCCCCGCCTTTGCCGGCATCACCGGCGTGATCGCCCTGCAACAAGGGGAGACTACCGGTCGCGAATCTTTGGCAGACGGCATATCCGCCGCCGTTCAATACCAGGCAAATGGGCTAACCTTGGCCGTGGGAGCTGACTCCGAAATCGACAAAAATACAGTGGCCTCTGTTCGCGACACCGTTCGCGCCATCGCCAGCTACACAGCAGGCATCTATGAAGTGGGATTACTTTGGCAAGATAGCGAATTGTCCAATGTTAAAGTTGACGACGCGCAAGACACCGTTATTGTAAGCGGCGCAGTGGGTATTACTGACAACATCAAAGTCAAAGCTCAGGCAGGGCGCACCTCGGAAGACAACACTAAAATTGACACGACTCAGCTTGCGCTCGGCGTCGATTTCAAATTGAGCAAATCTGCCAAGTGGTATGTCTATGCCAGCAATATTGAAACGGACACTCCGACCGCAACACTAGATGCCGATACCTTCGGTGCCGGGCTTGAGCTCAAGTTTTAAGCCTGACATTTTGTCGATAGCGAGCCTCTCACCACCGGGGTGCGGCTCGCTGGTCAAATCAAGTTGCAAAACCGCCAACAGAACCGCCAAAATGGGGCAGATCAAGAAAGGTACGGACGCCCGATGCCGAGGCACAAACTACCGGTATCGCGTTGAGTGCGTGCATCGCAATTGAGACCATCCCGCGCCGGGACGAATAGCACTCGTAGTCAGCAGAGCTGCGATCAAAAGTTTCAGCCAGACTGACGATATTGCGAATGGATGGCTCGCCTTCAACTGTAATCGTCCAGGTGCACTCTCCATCCGCCGGCATGCCTTCACCCAAATCCTCGCGCACAACCTTCCAGCGCGTCTCAATCTGAATCAGCGGCACACCAGCCCTGAAACCGTAAAAGCGATGCCGCTGACCAGCGATCGTTCCCTTTGCAATTTTGCCAACCGCGCAACTCAAATCTTTCTCTGCCAACACAAACTCCCGTTCGTGGCGCATCTCATCTATGTCGACGCCCATTGCCGCGGCGATCATTGCGATTGATTCCCGAAACACATCACCAAGATGGGCGACGATAAGGGTATCCGCCTCGAAATCTTCCGGAAGCCGCCCGTATTTCATTATGTCCAAAAACATTTGCTGCGAGCCATAATCCGAAACGTCGCACACCTCCAGACTGTGAACGCTACGAACTTTGCGGCTCATGGAAGTCGCCACCATGGGTAGCAGCTCTGCAATCCAGCCCGGATTCAGCCCGGTGCCGTGAAAAGAAACACCACCTTCGAGGCAAGCCTGCTCTAGTCGCTCAAAAACGGAACCTCGCAGGGCTTGCGGATAGATTAGGCCCGCTGTCGTTACCACGTTCTTACCCGATTTCAGCAGTGCAACGATCTCGTCAATATTGTGCCGGAGGGGCGTGTAGCATACACAGTCAGCCTCTATGGCCAGAATCTCATCAATGTCCGAAGTCGCTATAACGCCCAGCGGTGTGCGCCCCAACAATTCACCTGCATCACGACCGAGTTTATGCGGTGAATAGACGCGCAAACCCGCGAGTTCGAGGCAGGGACTGTCAATAATTCCCGAAAGGGCTTCAATCCCGACATTGCCAGTCGCCCATTGAATGACGCGCAGGGGGCGAGTGTTCATAGACCACTCCCAGTGGATTGAATTGTCAGTATTACGCTCTGTCTTGTATGGCCCTTAGTCATTGCGCACAGTCCTCATACCTGAATCGATGTTTACCTTTGCACTCTGCTCAATATCAGCTAAGGTCTGGCAACCCCTGCAGGCTCAGCTTGTAGCAAAGTGACCTGACTTTGCTATTTCCTTTGTACGCGGATAATCCGGCTTGCCACTGGGTGTCCGCGGAATTTCCGCAACGCTGTGCAACTCACGCGGCACCTTGTAGGCGGCGATATGCTCACGACAATGTGCCTGTACCTCTGCGAGGCTAAGCGAGGTACCGTCCCGAAACCGGACCACGGCCACAACCCGACTGCCCCAGCGATCGTCGGGTACACCCACAACCAGCGCATCGTAGATCCCAGCGTGGGCTTTTAAGGCATCTTCCACCTCTTCGGGAAATATTTTCTCGCCACCGCTATTAATGCAGTTCGACCCCCGCCCAAAGACAGTGATGCTTTCATCATTTTCCAGTCGCGCGCTATCTCCTGTGAGTAACCAGCGTGTACCATCGACCTGAATAAAGGTTTCTGCTGTTTTTTTCGGATCCTTGTAATAACCCAGCGGTATATAACCTGCGCGCGCAAAAACACCGCTTTCACCGGGTTGCGCATGGCGGTATCGCCCCTCTTCACCTAGCACGACGCCAATAAAGTCTGACTTTGCCACCCGACCCAAGCCTTCGTCTCCACTATGACGCTCCGAGCTGTCGGCACCCATTGCGCCGGACTCTGAAGAACCGAATGCGTTGGCAATCACCACCGCAGGAAAATACCGGCGAAATGCTGCCTGATTAGCCCCAGAGAACACCGCGCCGCCAGAGGAAATTCCATAAAGCGACGACAAATCCCAGCGATCCGGATTGTCCGCCAGAGCGTCGATCAAGGGAATGGCAATGGCATCGCCGACGATGGTTAATAAATTGACGCGCTCGCGCTCAACGATGTCCCAGACCTGCTCGCCCACCAGCGACTTATGAGGGTTTAAGACCAGTTTGTTACCGGCGAGAATCTGAATGCAAGCACTCCACCAGCTGGCTCCATGCATCAATGGCGCCAGTGCCATATTGCTCATGGGCTGCTCAACAATTCGGGAAACGATTTCCGGAGGATGCTCAATAGCGCCCATGGGGTGGAAATAACCGCCACCGCCCATCGCCGCAAAAAAAACTGCCTTGTGAGGCCACATAACACCTTTAGGCATGCCGGTAGTGCCACCGGTATAGAGCAGAAAAATGTCATCGTCCGCTCGCTCGGGAAAATCGCGCCGCGCACTGGCTTGCTCGATGCTGACTTCATAGTCCTGCGCAGCGACGCTGCCCAGATCTTCAGCACTGCCGTCATCGACACTTAACAAAGTTCGCAACGCTGGTGCCTTCGACAATACCGCCGCAATCGTGGGAATAAATTCGCGGTGGTGAATACAGCCTTTAATGTCTGCATTTTGGATGACGTAGAGAAGCTCGTCGGCCACGTATCGATAATTAATGTTGACTGGCACCGCGCGCAGTTTAAAACAGGCAAGCATCGCCTCGATGTAGGCATTGCAGTTATAGAGATAGAGGCCGATGTGATCGCCAGCACCGACACCCCTGGATGCCAGAAAGTTGGCCAGACGGTTGGCCCGGCTTTCGAGATCGGCGTAGCTATGGCTGTCCTTACCGCAAACCAGCGCTATGCGATCGGGGACGGAATCGGCTACTGCCTCAAACATATCGGCCAAGTTGAAATGCATAAAGACTCCCGGGTTATTTGTCGCGGGTGGGTAATACCGAGGTTATGCTGCCAAACACCCCGGGGAAATATTCGATCAGTTCGACGATCATCCCGTCGGGATCGCGGCAGCACACTAGACCCTTAACACCCGTCTTTTCATTCGGTGGCATCGGCGGCGCCGTAAATTCTATGCCCTTGGCACGAAGATTTTCATAAGCGGCCGCCACGTTGTGCGTCCGCAGGGCCATAATACGAGGCACTCTATCTTCCAATGCCAAACCTGCCGTGTCATCGTGCAACAGGGGCGCCAGCCACTGAACCAGATCAATGCGGGTTTGCACTGGCAAATAGTCATCACCAAGTCCTAACAGGCAGCCTCGCCCCTGCGCCGCGCGTACACCAAAATTTGTCGCCACGAAGTCGGGCCAAATGACATCGCGGCGGTCACTCAGGATAGTAAATCCGAGGGTCTGGTAAAACTCGAGCGAGCGTTCCAGATTGCTGGCATTGACAACAAAGTGAAATACCGATTGCAAGTGCCAATCCGAGCCATCATCAGTTCGCATAGACTGCCTCTTTTGTTATTACGTGCGTTACAATTTAAAGCGACTACACCTACAATAGGATTTACCACAGGCGCATTAGGTAAATTGCCTCCGCATCCAAATCGCAGTAATACGGAGAACACACTTCAGATGCCGAAAATCGTCGATCACGAAAAACGCCGCCGCGAGCTAGGCGCTCTCGCCTACCAGCTCATCACCAAAGAGGGCTACGACGCTGCCACCTTTCGGGCGCTTGCCGACGCAGCCGACTGCACAACCGGCATGATCGTTCACTACTTCCCCACTCGCGACGACATCCTGCTTGCAGCATTGGCCCACGCCGAGGGCTTTACTCGCAACAGGATGGACTATTGCCTTAATACCTATGTAGGCATCGAAGCACTGCGCCAGTGTCTGTACGCAGTGATACCTGCCGATAAAAAGCTCGGCGGCAATTGGCGCCTATGGATCAGCTTTTGGGCACGCGCCGCCAACAATGATGCTGTGAACAAACGCCAGAGCGAGGCTTACGCGGAAGCACGATCGCGCTGGGCCCAGTTTATTGTCAAAGCCCAGGACAATAGCGACATCTGCAAGACGATCAATCCAAAAGACGAAGGTAAAAATGTCATGGCGCTGCTCGACGGCCTTGGCGTGCAATCCATGGTTGGCAAGGGTGCACTGACCCGCAGCCAGCAAAAACTGATGATCGACACCTACCTCGATGGTCTTAGGGTGAGAAACCACTGAGCGGGAAACAACATCAATCAATCGCATAAACTGGACAAGCCTCAAAAAATAGCGATTGGATTTATCGGCGACCCGGTTCCGCCCACCACTTTCAAGGGGCTAATCACAAACTGGAATGTCCACCGTTGGTAGTTCCGGCAAGCCTCGGCCAGCGGCGCCAGCGACAGATTATCCAGCAGGTGCACCCCCATACCCACCAAGCAGCATTGATGAATCGGCATCGACCAGTTGGGCAATTCCAGCAATTGTGGATAAGGATCATGCACACCATCACCACCCAAGACCGAAATCCGCTTTTCAAAAAGCCAGTCGGCGCACAGAGGATGCATACCCGCCAAAGGCACACTATCAGGGTCCCAGTTGCCGACTGTTTCCAGACGCTTCTCGCGACCGGTATAAACCAAAAGAATGTCGCCCTCAGCCACCTCCACTCGCTGCAGCCGAGCCGCACTTTGCAATTCTTCTGGGCTAATCATCTGCGAGGGTTGCAGCCAGCTTTCGCCACGCAAAGCCGGTATATCCAACAAAACACCGCGCCCGACAATGCCGTCGGCACAGTTCATAATGCTATTGTGATGCGCGCCCGAGGTTTTGACCTCCGTCACCGGAAAACCGTTGTACATTTCTCCGTCAACAGCAACGTGGCACAAGGCATCGATATGCGAAGAAGCCAATCCGTGGAAGGCAATACCGATATAGTCGAGCGTGGTCTGTAAACCCGGCCCGGTGGCACAACAAGGATCATCGCCGCCAACGATCATCATATGCTGCGCCGGCGTCGGGTTAGACAGCCCCGGGGTTACCGGAAAAGGCAGCGCACAGCTGACCACTACCCCCTCCTGCACTAAAGCTGCCGCGTTGGTCTGCATTGCAGGGCTAATATAATTGAGCGCACCGCACTCATCCTTGGCACCCCACTTCCCCCAATTTCGGGTTCTTAGATACAGCTCGCGCATGTCCTTTTCGTCAAACACCGCACTCATGCGTGAGCCTCCCTAAACTCCAGCGGCGTCACCCCCGACAGCCCGGTCAGCAGCGCAGTACCTCCGAGCATGGCGGGGGTACAATAACCACCTGCGCCATCATAGCTAGAGAGCAACTCTGCCACGGCCAGAGCGCCATCGACCGTCACCGTATATCCATTAGGTGTTGTAATACGTGCGCTCACGATATCGCCCTCAGCGTTTGCCGCCTGCCCCCACAAATGAGCCGGCAATGACTCGCGCCGCAAAGTATCGGGGCCATGGACGGATCGCCCGACATACCACTTCAGCAGTTTTTGAAGCGGCGATAGCCGCAACAGGGGCTTAATGCGATTCATTTTTTTCATGGACTGAATAGCGGATGGCGACATGGCGTGATACACATCCACATTCGCTATCTTGCTGCTATGCGCAATGGCTGCCAGATCGCCCAAGGGCATGGAGACAATCATTTTACTGCCACTGCTGAACTCCGCCTGACGAATTTTAGGTTCGACGGCTCCACGTCGCAGAACGCCATCACGCTGCTCAATGCCATCGTCACGCTTAAAACTTTCTATCAATGTTTTTGTGCTGCCGGGGCTCAATACCAGCGCAGCGTCAACCGCTATATGGATTTCAGTTGCGCCGGGCAGCTTTTCCTTGAGCGCCCAGGCCAGACAATCTGTTGGGATCACGTCAAAGCCCACACCTGGGCAAAGAACCACACCCGCACTGCGCGCACGATCGTCATAATCGGCGGCCAATAAAAAGATTTCCCACTCGCCGGTAATGTCCGTGTAGTGGGTTTGCGACTCGATGCAGGCTTCCATCATCGCTTTTGCCGTGGCAGAAAACGGTCCCGCGCAATGAATTACCGTCTGCACGTCGCGCAACTCCTCCACCAAAGTGCGGTGGTCGTCCAGCGCGAAAACCCTGAAGGGTAATTGACAGCGCTGTGCGACTGCCTCAACTACTCTCTTATTTCGCCCCCCGACAATGGCGGATACACCGCGCGCTGCAGCTGCCTCTGCAATCAGCGCACCGGTATAGCCATTGGCACCGTAAATCAGTATCGGTTTCACGGGCTCATTGCTTCGCTGACAACATCAGGATTGTGAAATTCGCGCCATTCGCAAATCAGTCCGTCGTCAAATCGAAAATAGCCGATGTAACGATTCAGATAGGTTTTGCCGGTGGCCTTCACTTCTCCGTTGCTGATGTATTCCAGAATAATTTCGTCCGGATTGAGCATCTCGTGAATTTTGGTGATTTCCAGTCGAAAACGACTGAAAGCGCCCCAGGTCATTTCATTCATTTGTTTCCAGGGCTCCCGACCTTTCACTTTGACCGGCTTTCGATCCGGACCATAGGGCAGTTCAAACTCAAAATCTTCACTTATATCGCTCACCGTTTCGAGACTCTTACCGGTAGACATCTTGTTGAAGACTGATCTCAATTTAAGCAAATTTGACTTTCGTCGTTCGGCGTCACCCATAAACTACTCCTATAAAAACCCAGCATTAAGGACGGACTATTGTTTCCATTCGTAAATTAAGTCGAGTCCGTAACTTCTGGCATCCCCCCACAAAGCAACATGATCGGCGTGAGGAATACTGGTTGCTCCGGCAACGTAGTATTCAGTGTCTTCCAGGTTTTTTCCCCACAAAGCCAGATTCAGCTTACCGCCCAATACTTCCACCTCGGTCAGGCTTAGACGTGCGTTAACCAGATCGTAAGCCTGACGCAACTCAATATTATTTGTGAATGAGCGCGAGTCGCCATTACGATTATCAACAAAGTTATAGCTCAAATTCAGTGCTATACGCCCGAAGTCTCCTGACCAGATCGTATAGTCCACTCCCGCCGTATAGGTATGCGGGGGGGCCGAAAAGAATTCAAAATCGTTGGTGCGGTCGCGGCCAAACGCATCCTGCACATTGGTAACGTCAGCATCGAGATAGGCATAGTTAAGACTCAGCAGCAATTTGCGTGATACAAGCCACATAACATCCAACTCAAGGCCCCGCACCTCTGCTTCACCGGCATTCGTCGTTTTGGAATCGGATATCGTGGTATCAATAACAAAGTTCATTTGGCGGTCTTTAAATTCCGCCAAATAGGTAGCTGCGTTCACCCGCAAGCGTGAACCGAGAAATTCGGATTTAATGCCAAGTTCGTAGCTGAGCACGCTCTCCTGCTCAAATCCATCTACATAGCCGAAACCGTATACCTGACCATCGGCTGCCGCCTGATTGGAATCGTCAGTCGCGGGATTGCCGGTGCGGCCACGTTGTGGATCACGCACATTAAAACCGCCGGATTTGTAGGAGTCCACTGCCTTCGCGTAGAGATTTATATCGCCGGTTAATTCATAACTTAGAACAAAGCTAAACGAATCGTATTTAAAACGACGCCCTGCTGGTATCGCATCAAAATCCGACGGCAGGGGTAGCAAGCCGGTACCGCCTGGCGCTCCAAGTGATACGCCCAAAATCGTGTTTTCTCCAAAGGTCAGCGTGTGGAGTGATTTGAGGGCTTCTCGCTTATCCGCGGAATGTCGCATGCCCCAGGTAATGCCCAGGCGCTCATCAAAAATCGAAGGCTTCCAGGTTAATTGAAAAAATCCAGCCCAGGCTTCGTTTTGTATTGAATAATCGGCGTCCTGGAAGATAACGAGAGCGGTGTTCGGTACGTTGTCGAGCGGTACGCGAACCAATAGGTGCAGTGGATATTTGTCACTGCCTTCTTCTTCAAAGTAGTAAGCCCCGACCACGTACTCAAACGAATCTCCCCAATTACCGCTCAATTGCATCTCATGTGAGAGCTGTTCTTGCGCTATTGTGTTATAGGTCAGTGGTGACGGCCCGCCCAAGCCTTGCATAGCCGCCGGTCCATCGTAGCTATTAGAATCAAGACGATATTCCAGAGAACCTTTACCACCGCCAAATTCATAATAAGCGCGGTCGAGCAACTCCCTGCGGGAACCAATGTATTTGAAGGATAGTGATTCGGTAAAATTATGAGTCAGGATTAGCGAATGACCTTCCATATCCGTACTGTTTTCTTCCAGCGGCGGGCCGGTTTGTAATTCGTCGAGCCGGTCACGACTGAATACCGAATTGGCGATCGCTGTCTGCTTGACGATTTCGAGAGAACCCTTGTCACCAAAGGCGGGCTGTATTCCCTGATACAAATAGTTGTAGTGATCAATGTCGGAGTTATCGTAGGCATAATCCAGAGACGTTGCGCCAGTGATATCCCAGCGCATATCGAAACGCCACGCACTAACTTCCGTGTCGCCAAAGTCGCCCCCTGGTCCAATATTTTCTACAAATCCATCTTCGGTAATATGCAGTGCACCCAGCTTGATCGCGACGTTATCAAGCACAGGGATATTCACAGTAGACTTGGCCGTCAGTCTATTTCGGTTGCCTATAGTAATATTTTGCTTGAACGACAGTGACTCCATATCCGGCCGTAACGTTACCAAATTAATTGCACCACCCGTCGTATTGCGTCCATATAAAGTGCCTTGCGGTCCACGCAGCACTTCGATACGTTCGAGATCTGCCAATTCAAGTGCGGTACCCGACGAACGCGCCAGATAAACCCCATCCAGATAGATACCGACAGAGGGATCCTGAGTCAGTTGAACGTCTTCTATGCCAACTCCGCGCATGTATATAATCAAGGTCGTTTTGGTCGTTGGAAAAGGTTCTATCGTAACGGCCGGCACCTTGGAATTAAGGTCTTCAAGCCCGGTAATACCGCCAATCTCCAATTGTTCGCTATTGTAGACAGTGATCGAAATAGGCGTATCTTGCAGTAACTCGGCTTTTTTCTGTGCGGTAACAATTACTTCTTCCAACGCAAAGTTATCTGCTTTGCGCTCCTGAGCCGCCGCGGGCAACGCGGCCATAAGAAAACATGTTATCGACAGTATTATTATCGTTTTCATAAAACTACCTGCCTCCTCCCGACCAGCACAAGCGGACAACTCCTAGCGGTCAAAGTATGGAATCAACTCCTCTCCGGCAACGCGAATACTACGCATTGTATTTTCATGGGTGATTTCGCCCATTTGCATAAGGCACATCAGACGGTCCACTCCAATATCGCGGTAGCGCTCCATCTTCTTTTTGCATTCCCGAGGTGTTCCGATAATGACTGAATCATGATCACGGAGGACCTCATAAATTTCTTCATTGCTTAGATCATGCCCTGCAAATTCCCGCTTTAGCAGCTGCACTACGGGGTTTGGATCGGAAACGTCGTTGCTGGGCACTTCCGGTACGGCTAGCGCCTCGGTACTGTGCTTTGATCGCGGATCAGTGGCTCCGCGAATCCCGTCGTAGTAGAGCTCTCTAGGAACGTTATACACTTTGGGGGCTGAGCTCACGTACCAAATAGCGGATCGTAGCGCGCCGCTCGCAACAGCGTCCTTCAGGCTCTTATTGACATGCACAAAGGTGAATACAGCTTTCTCACGATTTATTTCATTAGCAGGTTTTTTGCAACGACTAAGCCCATCATCGTGAGCGCGCAGCAAGGTATCCATCGCCTCTATAGGCGAAAACAAAGTTGTTCCCAGCACCCCGACACCCATCTCGCCAGCGGCTCTGAAAGACGGTTCACTACTGCAGGTATGCCACAGACGGGGGTAAGGTTTTGTGAGAGGTTTGGGAGAAACGTCCCGATTTTCAACGTGCCAACTATCCGTATCCCAGTTCAAGGGTTTGTCACCCCAAGCAAGCGGTAATAGCCTGGTAACCTCCCCCAGCTGCGCCTGGGCTTCCTCACCCGACACTTCAAAGGTTTCCCATTCTTTGCCGCCGGACTTCGCTAAACCCAGCTCCAGCCGACCACCGCTGAGGTGATCCATTACAGCCGCGCGCTCTGCAATGCGTAAGGCATGGTTAACTTTAAAAGGACTCAGCACGCCAGAATGGCCGATGCGTAAGCGCTTAGTAGTCAATGCCACAGCAGTCTGCAAAATTTCTGGTGCACTGCTAAAGCTAAATTCTGGCGTGCAATGATGCTCCACCATCCACAGACAGTCGTAACCAAGCGTATCTCCGAGACGCGCTTGCTCCAGAGTCTCCTTCAGTAACTGGCCATAGCCACCATGAAGATGAGTATCCCGGCGTTGAATTTCGTAGAAAAGATCCAGCTTCACAAGGCGCCTCTTCTGGTTTAATTATTTTACTGCGGCCCGAATTAGTAATAACGCTCGTTATATAAAAAGTCAATATGTAACACGTGTTTTATATAAATCATTCATCGCACAGAAACCCCAAGGCTTCATCACACAGATTAAAAGTCTTTCACAAGCCGTTGAACCGCATGGGACTTTCCGCACTCGAGCACACGCACACCTCGCTCAGCATTAACTTCACCAAGGTAGATGCCAAAACTGCCCTTAACTACTTCGCGATAGAAACGCCGCACATGAAAATTAATATCCGGATACGCCACATTCGCCCAGTCGAGCTCGCTCGCAGAAAACAGGGCTACTGCTTCCGCTTCGTCGGTAGCGTAGTAATTCTGCGCTCCAAGAGGCGCACGAAAGGTGACATATACTTGGCCGAGCAGGGGTAAACTACCAATGCCATAGAGGTTCAGCGACCAGGGCTCTAAGCGTACTCCAGTCTCCTCTTCTATTTCCCTGCTGGCGGCTTCCTGCAGATTCTCACCGCACTCGACAAAGCCTCCGGGGATAGCCCACTTACCGACATCCGGCGGCAGCGCGCGGCGAATCCACAGTAGACGCTCCCCCTCGTGCACCATGCATGTTGTGAGAATTCGTGGGTTGTCGTATTCGATATAACCGCATGCCAAACAAAGATCGCGCTCGCAATTGTCGCCTTCGGGCACAGCCCTAGAGAGGAGTAAGCCGCAGTCACGACAATGACTCATTCCTAGTCCCCCGAAAAAGTGCTGGATCTGCCCACGAGCCAGTTCGAGATAGCATTCTGTGCATCGCGACTATTGAGGGTTCGGAAAAGCCCACGCTGTTCACGCGCCAAGCCATCGGCAAGCGCTTCCTCTAGGCCTTCTCGAATGGCTCGCTTTGCTTCCCGTAGGGCGATCGGAGCTCTCGCTGCCAACAGCTTGCTGAAGGCAGATACTTCGTCATCGAAATCTGCTTCGCCGTACACGCGATGAAGTATCCCCCATTCCAATCCCTGCTTCGGGGTAAAGGCTTGAGCTAGCAGGATCAGTTCTGTTGCCCGAGACAGGCCGACCATTCGTGCCAGACGCTGTGTACCGCCACCGCCCGGTATGATGCCTATATTGGTTTCCGGTAAGGCCAGAAAAAAATTACCATCCTTCATTACACGAAAATCACAGGCCAGCGCCAACTCGAGGCCCCCTCCTGCGGCAGACCCGTTAATTGCGGCAATCGTCACTTGCGGCATGGCTTCTATCGTTGTCAGTAGCCGATGGAATGAGTGCAGCGGCAGTGCCGCAATATCGACCTCTGCTGTCGGTGCGCCCCGCACCATCGCCTGTATATCGGCAACTTCATAGTGGGCAATAAAGAAGGGGCCCTCGCCGGTAAACACCACCACCCGAATTTCGGGATCGACAGCGACGCCTGCCAGCCATTGCTGAGTGCGTTCGACCATTGCATTGGTAAGGGTCTGGGTGGGCGCATGACTAAAACGGCAGGTAGCAACCGTACCCTCACGCAGGAAGTGTACCGATTTATTTATGGAGGAGTGAGAAGTCATAGGCTGTCCACGCTGGACTTTTATATAACTTGTGTTATTTTATAAAAAAATGCAAGCGCTTTGTTAGGCTTCTATCACCACACTTTGGAGCTAGATTCGGGAGTTATCATCAATGAGCACGCTTGGCCTGAAAGCCTTCATTAACACCCATATTCTTCTCTACAGAGCCACTGGCGGCAAGGTTGGCGGCCGCCTGGCCGGAATCGACCATTTGCTACTCACCACCACCGGCCGTAAAACCGGAAAGGCTCGCACCATTCCCATTGCCTGCATGCAGCACGAGGGCAAGCTGGTAATTGTAGCCTCCAACAACGGGCAGGATCACCATCCAGCCTGGTACCTGAATCTGGTCGACAACCGTCAGGTGAAAGTACAATTTCGCCGCGAACGAAGGGACACCTCAGCACAAACCGCCACCACGGACGAACGCGCTAAATTATGGCCGCTACTAACAAACTACAATCGAATGTTTGCGCGCTACGAAAAACGCACCACACGCGAAATCCCCGTGGTGCTCATCGACTGGAACTAAGATGCGCATCCAGCAAATTATGTTTAGCAACTGCACCGACCCCAGCCGAGAGGAGGAGTTTAATTGCTGGTACAGTCATACGCATTTGCCGGACCTGAGTAAAGCTCACGGCTTTATTTCCGCACGTCGCTTTGTCAATGCTCTGCCCAACCGCAGCGCGGCCAAGTACATGGCCGTCTATGAGTTTGAAGCCACGTCCGCCGAAGTTGTATTACGCGATCTGACGGAATTGGCCTTGCAGGCTTTCGATCTGGGGCGTCATATCGACTGCATTGAGGCCGTACCCGCGGGTAATTCGCCGCTAGGTGGCCAATGGTGCGAAATTGACCCAAATAGCCTGCGCCCTCTTACTTCACACCAGTATCCCCCTGCATCTCCCTTCGTACGCCAGCAGATGCAATGGCTAATCACCTTGCTGGGCCAGCCGGGGCAATACGCATACACCATGCAACAACACTCGACTCATTGGCTACTCAAATTGGGACTTCTATGGACGCGCACGAAAAAATTGTTCTAGTCACTGGTGCCGCCGCTGGCATCGGCCGGGATACTGCCCTCTTATTTGCAAAACGAGGGGCCAGCCTGGTGTTACTAGACCTGACAAGCGATAGCGGAGAAGCGCTTGCGGAAGAAATACGCGCTATGGGTAGGAAGGCCCTGTTTATCAAAACGGATATTAGCGATGAAACCCAAGTGCGCGACGCTACCCTGGCTGCCACGGAACATTTCGGCCGCATTGATGTAGGATTTAACAACGCCGGTGTTGAGTTGGAAAATGCGCCGCTGGCCGAATGCTCTGCGGCCGTTTTCGACAAGGTAATGCAGGTTAATGTGCGCGGTGTATTTCTATGTATGAAACATCAGATCACCCAGATGCTAAAGCAAAAAAATGGCGGTCATGTCATCAATTCCGCGTCTGCCGCAGGCTTGATTGCGGCGCCGAACCGAAGCGCGTACACAGCATCCAAGCATGCTGTACTGGGTCTGACAAAAACCGCAGCGGTCGAATATGCGAGTAAAGGCATTCATATTAACGCCATCTGCCCCGGCGTGGTGGAAACCGAGATGTACCGGCGGGCAATGGATGGCAACGACGAATTGCGCAAGCAATTGGAAGCCAAATTGCCTATTGGTCGAGCCTGCAGCACCACCGAAATTGCCTACACTGTTGCGTGGTTGGCCAGTGAGGAGTCACGCTACATACAAGGTCACGCACTCTCCGTGGACGGCGGCGTTGTTGCAAGCTAGGAAGTGCGCGTATCGCAGACTCGCAACAAGTACCATAGAATTGCCATAATAAAGCGGTATCATATCAATCGAGGTTTATTTTCGACGGCAATTCAAAAACCTCAAGCCTTTTACTGCCCGAGATTAGCCATGATAAACACAATGTGTTTTGCAAAAAGTGCTTGCTGCCTCCTACTGCTCTCTCTATTGCTGCAAGCATGCGCGCTACCCCAACAATCAGCCAACAGCGCGCCGATGGATGTCGACGTCGCAGAAAGCCTGAACATTGCAGATTTTCACGGTGACAACAAGCCGGCAAAACGCGCGAACGATAAAACTCCGGTGACGGCCAATCCGGACGGGGGAAACAAGAAACATACTGCACGCGCCGACTACCAGCCATCACAAGGCCCGGCAGACGCTTACACAGCGATCCACAAGGAACTCTACCAAAACTGTCCGACCGGCTGGACAAAACAGCAGGAATGGACGCAGGCCGATGACGGACTTTTTTATATTTATATTCGCGCTAGCTGCCGCTGATAAAAAATAGCTTCGCTAAACGTAGTTCATTACCCAGCCAAGGATGTTTGCAACGACCTTAAAAAAGGCCATTTTTATCGACATCCACCAAGAAGGTGTTTCGCGAAGCTCCCGATCAGCTTGGGCTTGGCTCAGAACATAGGCTTTGATAAGTGCTGTATCGTCTTCGTTCAATACGTCCTTAAAACCAACCATTCCCATTTTACGCATCACGCCATCAAGCACGATTTTGTCAAAGTTATCGTAGTAAACGCCCGGCAAGTGGCGCAGGTCCGGCACGGAGCCATTTGATACTGCATCGGTACCGTGACAGCCCGAACAATACTCATGATAGAGAGTTCGACCCTGCTTTAGCTCTGCTTCACTTATGGTTGGCGGCGCAGGCGCTTCATTGATCTGCTTCTCGGGGTTTTCAGGCAACTGGCCAGCGGCACCCAATTTGAAGGTCAATACACGGCTTGGTGGAGGCTGAAATTCTTTTTCAATACCGGCAATCAGCCCAAAGGCTCCACCCCAGCCGGAAAGCACGGTGACATACTGTTCGCCATCCACCCGATAGGTAACGGGCGAAGCCATAACGCCAGCGCGCGCATCAAAACTCCACAATTGCTCACCCTTATCGGAGGAGTAGGCGCGGAACTCGCCGGTCGCGGTACCTTGAAAAACCAGATTGCCGCCAGTCGCGAGCAGGCCACCATTCCACGGCATTGGATACGGTACAGACCAAGCGGCGGATTGCGTGCGCGGATTCCACGCCAGCAAGGAACCCGTGGTCACCTGCTTCATCATTAATTGGGCCAATATATGGTTCGGCGCTTCATCCTGCTCCAGCTTCACACCCAAGTTCCACTGGCCCCATTTATGGAGATAGCTCTCGACGTCTTCGTACTTAAACAGCGCGTCGATCGCAGGAATATACACCAAGCCTGTATCGGGGCTGTAGGCCATGGGCTGCCAATTGTGCGCGCCCATGGATGAGGGGCGAATAAATTCAGAGCCGTCGCGGTAGCGGGCGCGCTCGGTCTCCACAGGCCTGCCTGTAGCCATGTCGTAGTGCGTTGCCCAGTTAACCCGAGCATAAGGCTCGGCAGAAAGCAGCTCGCCGTTTTCGCGATCTATGACGAAAAAGAAACCATTCTTGGGAGCCTGCAAGATGACCTTTTTGGGCTTGCCGTCCCACTCCATCTCGCCGAGCATAATGTGTTGGGTGGCGGTGAAGTCCCAGGATTCGCCGGGGGTTTCCTGATAGTGCCAGAGATACTCTCCGGTATCGGGATTGAGGGCGACAATGGACGAGAGGTAAAGATTGTCGCCTCCTTCGGGGCTGCGAATCTTATGGTTCCAGGGCGAACCGTTACCAACGCCGATATACACTTGATCAAGTTCGGGGTCGTAGACCATTGAGTCCCACACGGTGCCACCACCGCCGTACTCCCACCATTGCCCGGTCCAGGTCGCGGCTGCTCGCTCCATCGCCTCACTTTCGTAACCCTCAGCCGGGTTACCCGGAACGGTGTAAAAGCGCCACAACTCTTCGCCGGTATTCACGTCATACGCAGAAACAAAACCGCGCACACCGTACTCGGCACCGCCATTGCCGATTAATACTTTGTCTTTGAAAACCCGCGGCGCTCCGGTAATCGTATAGGGATACTTTGCGATATCGGCGCTCTGGGTTTCCCAGATCAGTTCGCCACTACCGGCGTCCAAGGCGATCAATCGTGCATCGAGCGTGCCGAAAATAACCTTGCCCTGATAGACCGCCACCCCGCGGTTAACAACATCGCAGCAAGCCATTTTGGCCCACTCACGCGGTACTTTGGGGTCGTACTTCCAAAGCTGTTTGCCGGTTTTGGCATCCAATGCATACACCTGACTCCAGTTGCCGCTAACAAATATGACGCCATCAACAACTATCGGGGTTGCCTCCAGGCCGCGATTGAATTCCGTGTCGAAGGACCAGGCCAAGCCGAGTTGGGAGATGTTGTCTGCGTTGATTTGCTTCAGTTCGCTGAAGCGCTGTTCGCGATAGTCATTGCCGTGCCCCAGCCAATTATCTGGGTTATGCGTCGCGATGGCTGCGGTATCGACTTTTGTTGTCGCCAGGCGAATGGTCTCGGCATCCGGCAAGGCAAATACCTGTGCAGAAAGCAGCATGAGACTCAGCATCGCGCTAAATAAAGGACGCATTAATCTTCCTCGGGGGGTGTCGTTCGTATTTCGGGGTTTTAGTGCAGCTAACTGCCCATCGTAAATTCAGAGCGTATGCCCTGTTTATCCTTATAAAAATCAAGCATGACTTTCATGTCAGCCTCAAAATCACCCGTAGGTTGGATCAGCGGACCAAAACCAACTACTCGGGTTTTTGCGTCAACGTAAGCAAGTTGAATCGGCAAATTAACTTTTTGTGCAATATGGTAAAAACCGGCCTTCCATTGATCGACTTTGCCTCGGGTCCCTTCCGGGGTTAAGAGCAAAACCAATTCTTTTGATCGGTTGAAGGCTTCAGCCGCCTGCTCCACCGTGTTGTGAGCCGCGGAGCGGTTGATAGAAATGCCGCCCAGCCAGCGCATAAACCAGCCGATAGCCCAAGGAAACAAGGTGTGCTTACCAATCCAGTGCACGTCCATTTTGTATTTCAAAACCACCGTAAGCATTAAGGGAAAATCCCAATTGCTCGTGTGGGGAACCGCGATCATCACGTACTTATCGATCTTCGGCGGCGTTCCAATCGTGCGCCAACCGGTAAGCTTTAAGCCAACATAAGACACCAGGCGAAGAATGTGCGCGACCACCGGCGTACTGAAAATCGTCATTTGCTTCTTTTTTATCAAGCGAAATCCTGCCGGCTATAGCCAAATAGTATAAGTTTGCATCATAGCAGAGTGGCTCTGCCAGACAGTGATGATTACGGTCGGACTAACTGTCAAATTCTGCCAGCTTGTTTTCCATGCGCGCGCTGACCGCCGCGGTGACATCCGCTGCGCTGAGCATGCCGGCATTCCAGGTAGCTATATAGTTCAAACCATCGGCCACAGAGTGGTCTCGGGTATACACCAGCATTTCCTTGGTACCGCGTATTGCCAGAGGCGATTTACTGGCGATGTCCTTCGCTATCTCCATAACACCAGCCATCAGACTCTCTCGATCACTGTAGTGGCGGTTTACCATGCCGACACGGACTGCCTCGTCGGCACCCATGTTGCGTCCTGTATAGGCCAATTCGCGCACGACGCCTTGCGGAATAATATGAGGTAGACGCTGCAATGTGCCCACATCTGCGGTCATGCCGACATCGATTTCTTTAATGGAAAACTTGGCATCTTCAGTGCAGTAGCGCATGTCGCAACAGCTAACCATGTCAATGCCACCGCCCACGCAACCACCATGAATGGCTGCCAGCACCGGCTTTCGACAATTTTCGATCGCGGACAGATTGCCCTGAAGCTGAAGGATAGTTCTTCGCAAGGCCTCGGCTTTGCGGGCAGGTTCAACCTGAGCATCATCGAGTAAGGATCCGAACATACCCAAATCAATGCCTGAACAAAAATGCTTACCGGCGCCACTGAGCACAATCACGCGCACCTCACCTGCATCAGACAAGTAGTCAAAGCACTGCTGCAACTCACCCCACATTGGCAAGTTCATGGCGTTGGCCTTTTCGGGCCGGTTCAGCTGCACCTGTGCAACGTGATTTTCAATACTCAGGGCGAGGGTTTCAAAGCTAGGCAACATGCTCATGTCCTGTTTTCTGTCCGTATTCTTTTAACCTTGCCACTGGGAAGCAAAGTCACGTGGATTGTGTTCCGGAATAGGCTTGGAGCGACCATCGCGGGTTCCGAAGTAGAGAAAGCCGACCAGCGATTCATTGTCTTGAAGTCCCAGGCCATTCATGACAAAGCGGTCAAAGGCATTGGCACCTGTTCGCCAAATTCCGGCAAAACCCAGAGCATCCGCCGCCAATAAGAGTGCATGCGCAGCGCAGCCTGCCGACAACTGCTGCTCGATAAAGGGAACTTTGGGGTGATCGGAGGAGCGGACGACAACGGCGATAATTAAAGGGGCGCGCAGGCTTTTCGATTTTGCCTTGGCGAGCTCGGCTTCGGTCGCGTCGGGATTACGCTTAAGCAAAGCTTGGGCAAAGAGATCACCTAACTTGATGCGCGCGTCACCCTGAATGAGTAGAAATCGCCAAGGCCGCAAATTGGCGTGGTCCGGTGCCCGCAGGGCCGCGCGCAGCATGGTATCCAGGGCAGCGTCATCCGGGCCCGGTTCGCAGAGCTTCGGCGCAGAATTGCGCTGCTGTAGAAGGGTCGAGGCATCCATGCTCAACGGCCCTGCTTGGCTTTGAGTTCTGCTTTGATCTGCTTGAGCTTGGCGGGTGTTGTCGGCTCACCGCTTTCGTAAAACGCCTTCATGCTAAGCGCCACATCGCGGATCGTTGAGCGGAAAACACCGGCCAGCATACGCCGATAAAGAAAGGAGCCAACGGCCCCCCAACGCATTGTGAATATGAGTGAGGTCGTCAGCGCAGTCTGGCCGTTGCCTGCGTCATCCAGTTGGTAGCGAAATGAGGCTTCTTTAAAGGGAGGCGGCGCCCCCTTTTCGCCACGATGCAGACGAATAAGAAATCCGTGGCCTTCATTCCACTCAACGACGGTTTCATCCAAGCCACGCGTTTCGGTCTGATAGACCTTGCGGCTCGCGCCGATACCTTCCTTCTTGCTGGTGGTGACTTCGGTTTTGATAATACCGGGCACGTAATTATGCGCCATGCTGAGATCGCGCAGCTTCGCCCAGGCTTTTTCGCGCGGCACGTTGATCACAACTCGTGCCGTGGCTTCATTGCTCATTACTTCTTCCTCTCCAGATAGGTGCAAGCAGAGAGCGACGAGCAATGTTGTCACCGCTACTCCGGCGACACATTCAATCATGAAAAGGCGGCGATGTCTTGCCATCAAGGACAGCCCCGAGGAATTTTAGGGCAGCATTCTAAGACGAAGCACTGCCGGAAAACAGCAAACGTACGACAAGCTTATTTGAGCCACGACGCGTAGGGCGTCTCAACTTGCAGATCGACCCTTTGTTCATAGCCCGGTATCCGCATACCTGTGGCGTCAAACTCAAGCTCGCGCCCCGAAAGTACGTTATGGTCAAAGCGATAAATTACCTCCGCTTGCCCACTGCTGGCTTTGCTATCGTATTCAGCCGCGCAGGCGGCTACGGCTTCCTCACGTTGCTGCCAGCCCCCCATTGCTGTCCTCCCATGTCGCGCCTCAAGCAACTTTCTTGTGGCCGCCGGGGAAAACACCGTTGCCGTTGCGTTATTGCCACCAAAACCTTTGGAATTTAACAGAGCAATATCGGCATCTAATTCACGGTGCTCACTACTCAAACTAATATTGCGCCGGGAAATATCATCCGCGAATCGATCCACGGTGTTTATGCCAGGCATAATGCCGTCGTTCCACATGCCCAGCGCTGTGATTAGCTGGTCGCCACTGGCCGATGAGACCGTGTGTCCCAGGTAGGCTTTTATCGCTGCCACCGGCCACTGTTTAATGCCAAAGACTGTCGCTACTTCGTCTAGAATATGGGACTCGGTGACACGGTTCTGCGGCGTTCCGGTGCCATGAGCCTGCACGAAACTGCGGTGGCGCAATGCGTCCTCGCCCAGGATCGCTTTGGCGACAGCTGCCGCTTTCGCCATCGTCAAATAATTACCCACACCGGGTGATGAAATGGATTTTTTGTAGCCATCCGCGTTCACAAATACGTCTGGGACACAGCCGTGAATCGTGGCGCCTAGCTCTAGTGCGAGTTCGTCGTCGAACAGCACGACAAACTGCGAGGCCTCCGCCAGCGTAAAGCCGCAGTTCTCACCAAAGGGACGACATACCCGGCGATAAGCCGCCTCATCTAGTGAGGACACCCCGTCCAGCTTCATCATGGCCGCATCGGTCGCCAAGGCACCCATGGTCGCATACCCATCAATAATGTCAGGCGTAATGGGTGCTTCCGACGCGCCGATTACTGCAACGCGAGCACGACCGCTGCGAATATCCTGCACTCCCATGCGCAAGTTATAAAGGAAGGTGGCACAAGCACCCAAAGCCGGACCGGTACTACCCACATTACCGAGTACGTAGGCGTTCACAAAATCGGAGGGCATATCCGCCAATCCAAGTGCGAGCTGCTTGGAGGTCACACGCTTGCCATCAAAGCGCGCGGACAATAGCCCGCCGTTGCCGTTTTCATCCTGCTGGGCCATAGCCGAACTGGCATAGACGCTGATTTGGTCTGGCCTCACCGCGGAAACCACTGTTTCCCAAGGGATGCCCGTGGATTGAATCGCATCCGACGCCGCATAGATGGACAACTGGAGGCCGCGCGGATGGTTCCGCGAGGGATACAAACTACCGGGCTGAAAACCGGTCGGCAGTAATCCTGCAGCCCGCACTTCAGAGCGACGAGTGGTCTGGATAAGAAAATCACTGGCACCGGTCAAATCAACCCGCACCCGCCCCTTATCCACCTCTGTCACCGTCCAGTTAGCGGGGATAGTCTCGGGCAAGTTGCGTGAGCGGGTGACAAAGCTTAGCGTCTCCCCCGCCGGGGCCAATGGCATATGTTTATTGCAGGGGATAGCCTCGGTATCAAACCACTCCGCTTCAATCTTACGTATGAGTGTATGGGCCAAGATATGCTCGCGCCGTGTCGCATCGACGCCCATCAGGGCCGCCAGACTCTGGGAGGTCGAATCGACTTTTGCCGTCGGCAGTGCATCCAGAATGAGTCGGCGAAAGCCGTGGTGAAAGGAGCTTCTGCCCGCCGGATTAATGCCACCAAAGCCCACAATGACCGGTAAATTACTCACTTACACCTCCTCGCATTCTCAGTGAGCAGCATTGTATGAGGGCATCAGCACTTAAATTAGTATAAAATAGCCAACTTATAGAACATTAACGACACTATATTGACATGGTAAACATTGCGCTGCTTGCCCTTCCCAACGCCATGGCCTCCAGCCTCAGCCTGCCACTTGAGATGCTCAATGCGGCGGCAGACCAGCTACGAATCAACAGGCAGTCGCCGGCAAAAACGTATTTAGTCGGAACTTCTGAATCACCGGTCACCGGGGCAGGCGGGCTGGTACTGCAACCCCAATGCACAATTAGCGAGGAGCGAAACTACACTTTAATTATCCTACCCACACGCTGGCGCCACCCGCTGCGCGGACTACCAAAACAAGGCATGCTGACTGAATGGCTGAGACGGCAATACCGCTCTGGCGCCATTTTGTGTACGGTAGGCACCGGCAGTTACCTGCTTGCGGAATCCGGTTTACTTAACGAACAGCCAGCCACCACCCATTGGCATTATTTCGACGACTTTGCGCTGCGCTACCCCCGCGTAGAGCTCATTCGCAACTACCTGATTACCGAATCAGAGCGCATCTATTGCGCAGGCAGCATCAACTCCATCGCCGACCTGATCGTCCATATCATTGGCGAGCTATGGGGCACCAGCATTGCCTATCGGGTCGAGCGCCAATTTTCGCCCGAGATTCGCCGCCCTTTCCACTCGCACGCCTACCGTGTCGGACAAACCGACCTTCATCGCGACGAGGCCATAGCGCAGGTGCAAGCGCACATCCGAAAGCATTTTTCGCAGGCCTTGAAAATCTCGGAGTTGGCCGCCGAGAGTGGCCTGAGTGAGCGCAGTTTCCAGCGCCGGTTTCGCGCTGCAACAGGACAGTCTGCTCTCGACTACATGAATAACTTGCGCCTGCAAACGGCGCGCGAGTTGCTGCAACAGAGCAATCTTGCGGTCGCAGAAATCGGGCAGACCGTCGGCATCAGTGAACCCAGCTACTTCAGTCGACTCTTCAAACGGCAGTACAGTGAAAGCCCTGCGGAATACCGAAAGAAGGTACGGGCCAAGCTATTTAACGCCACGGTGAGCGAATTTCCGCGTAAAGTGTGAATTTGCGCTGGCGAAGAACATTACAATCGCGTCAGAATAGGGTAACACGTGTGTACTTTTATCCTCGGCGAGGCTGATAATCAAGGCCATTGATCGGGCTCGAATAACCACAGTCAGTACCATTAGCAAAATGGTGCCTAACTGATAAGCAGAGAGAGTTGACCATGGATAACACCGCAAAGCTTCCCATTCCCTTCGGCTGGTACTGCGTATCGCTGTCACGCGATCTTGAGCCGGGAGAAGTAAAACCCCTGCACTACTTTGGCAAGGAAATGGTGATGTTTCGCACCGAATCCGGCGCCCCCAAAGTGCTCGACGCCTACTGCCCACATTTAGGTGCACACCTGGGTTACGGCGGTAAGGTCACCGGTGAAAATATCGCCTGCCCGTTTCACGCCTGGGAATTCAATGGTGAAGGAAGCTGCGAGCTGGTGCCCTACGCCAAAAACATGCCACCGAAAGTCGCTGATGGCAAACAGTGTATCTACGCCTACCCTACCGTTGAAAAAAATCAGGCCGTCTGGGTTTGGTACCACCCCCAGCAAGTTGCCCCCCTATTTGAGGTTGAAGACCTGCCTGAACTGAGCAGCAGCGAGTGGACCGAGATTCAAACCTACGACTGGACCTTCCATTCACATATTCAGGAAACCGCCGAAAACGGCTGCGACGCAGCGCATTTTGTCTATGTCCACGGCAGCCAGGATGTACCCAAGGGTGAAGTTACGCACGAGGGTTTCACGCGCCACGCGCATTTCGTTAGTCAGGCACCTGAGATATATCCCGACGGCAGCATCGACACGACGGGCACCAAGTTCCGCGAATCTTACCTGCTTACCTCAAGTAAGGGCCCAGGCCAGACCTGGCAGAGTTTTACCGGGGTATTCGAGACCTTTATGATGGGCACGGTAACCCCGGTGAACGACAACAAAGTTCATCTGCGCTTTGTATTCACCCAGCCCAAAAGCCTGAACGCGGGGCAGGAAATTATGTCCCAGGCCGTTATCCAGAACGTTGCATCGCAAGTGCAACAAGACATGCCGATCTGGGAACACAAAGTCTATCGACCTAACCCGATTCTTTGTGATGGCGACGGCCCTATCAACCAGTTCCGTAAGTGGTTCAGTCAATTCTACGCCGACGATAGCGGCAGCAAGGACAGCAAAGCGGCCTGAGGGCCGGTCAACAGCAAGCCAAAAAGGCGGCCCCTTCGCCGCCTTCACCCTCCTCCCGGCTTTCCCCTACGGCAACTTGTCATCATTGGCCTGTCATGGCTAAATAGGCGCCCTCCATCGTCTCTTAATTACACACAGGTAGCATTATGTCTTCGGATTCTGTCTATATTGTCAGTGGCGCTCGTACGCCAATGGGTGGCCTACTGGGCTCACTTAGCGGCGCCAGCGCTGTCGAACTGGGTACAACAGCAATTGCGGAAGCAGTTAAGCGCGCCGGTATCGACGCCAAGGATATTGAAGAGGTCATCATGGGTTGCGTATTGGCAGCCGGCCTCAAGCAGGGCCCCGCCCGTCAGGCGGCTTTAGGAGCCGGTGTTCCCAAAACCACCGGTTGCGTTACCGTGAACAAACTCTGCGGTTCCGGCATGCAAACCACCATATACGCTCACGATGCAATCAAAGCAGGTACCTGCAATATCGCACTTGCTGGTGGCATGGAAAGCATGAGCAATGCACCCCACCTGGTACTGGGCGGCCGCGGCGGTTTTGGTACCGGCAGCAAGGCTCTGGAAGACCATATGTTTTTTGATGGCCTGCAAGACGCCTACCAAGGCGGCATGATGGGCAGTTTTGCCCAAAAAACTGCCGACGATCACGGTTTGACACGTGAAGACATGGATGCCTTTGCCATCGAATCTCTGGTACGCGCCCAGAAAGCCATTAACGACGGTAGCCTGGACGCCGAATCCGTCCCGGTTACGATCAAAACCCGCAAGGGCGACGTGACGGTTACCCACGACGAACAACCGGGCAAAGCTAATCTGGATAAAATACCGACCCTGCGGCCCGCCTTTAAAAAAGACGGTACCGTGACTGCAGCCAACTCCAGCTCAATCAGTGACGGTGCTTCAGCATTGGTCTTGATGCGCCGCGCCGAAGTTGAAAAGCGTGGCATTAAGCCGCTGGCACGTATTGTTGCCCACAGTCGCAACTCTCACGACCCCGAGCTATTTACCACGGCCCCCATCGGCGCCGTGGAAAAACTGCTGGCAAAAACCGGTTGGTCGAAAGATGACGTTGACCTTTGGGAAATCAACGAGGCCTTTGCCATGGTGACCATGCTGGCCATGCAGGGACTCGATCTGGACCACGCCAAGGTCAACGTACACGGTGGCGCCTGCGCTCAAGGTCATCCGATCGGCTCTACCGGTTCGCGTATCATTATTAGCCTTATTTACGCCTTGCAAAAATATGGCAAAAAACGCGGAATCGCTGCTCTGTGTATTGGTGGCGGTGAGGCACTGGCAACTGCAATCGAGCTGGTCTGATAATGCCGGAAAGCGGTAACACTCTCTCGGAGGGTTTTACCGCTTGCGGGCGGCGCTATCGCCCTTACACTGAAGCACGTGATTTGTCGTTCCTACAATTCTAAAAAAATAAGGATTCAAGCACATGACGCTAACACCCTTTACCGCAGCAATCATCAGTATTTTGCTTTTACAATACTTCGCCTTTGGCCTTCTGGTCGGTATGGCACGCGGACGCACCGGCGTTGCTGCACCGGCGATTAGCGGTCACCCGGAGTTTGAACGTTATTTCCGCGTTCACCAGAACACCCTGGAGCAGCTTGTTATGGTGATTCCGGGCATCGTGATGTTTTCCATATTTGTTCATGAAATCGCCGCAGTAAGTCTGGGCGCGCTCTTTTTCGTTGGTCGTATTCTTTATTTGCGCGGCTATGTAGCAGACCCCGCAAAACGAGGTGCCGGATTTGGACTGGGAGCCCTCGCCAGCGTCATTCTGGTAGTTGGCAGTTTAGTCGGCGCTTTCTTGCAACTCATCTAGCACAGACTTCAAGCAATTCAGGCGTGCTCCATACGGAAGGCGCCTTTTTTTATTTCTGATGAAGTCCAACTCCACCCCTAGCTTCTCCCTCCAAGATTCAGATTACACTTAGCCGGAAACGCTGTACTATCGCGCTGCTCAAATCATCATACGGTGAGTATTGCAGGCCCATGACTCCGGACATCGTTTTTACGCTGATTGTTACGCTTGGCACTTTATTGGCTCTTGCCAGTAATCGCGTGGCCCCCGAGTTAGCCATGATGGCCGCGCTAGCCTTGCTACTGCTTACAGGCGTGATAAGCAGCTCCCAGGCACTCGCGGGCTTTGCCAACCCCGGCTTAATCACCGTGGCAATTCTCTATGTAGTCGCCGCCGCCCTGCGCGACACCGGAGCAATCTACTGGATTGCTCACAAGCTGCTGGGACAACCTAAAAGTGATACGGGTAGCTTAGTACGCCTGATCATTCCGACCTCGTTGTTAAGCGCATTTCTCAATAATACGACCGTCGTCGCCATGATGATTCCAGCGGTACAGGAATGGGCCCAGCGGCTCAAAATTTCGCCTTCACGCCTGCTTATGCCATTGAGCTACGCTGCCATACTGGGAGGAACCTGCACCCTGATCGGAACCAGCACGAATCTGGTCGTCAACGGCATGATGGAGCAGCGTGGATTTGGCAGCCTGCGGATATTTGATCTGGTTTGGGTGGGCGTACCACTACTGGTCGCAGGCTCGCTTTTTATGCTGGCATTCGGTCGCAAATTGTTACCGGAGCGCGAAGGCATTGCCGAGCAGCTTGAGCACGCGCGTGAATACCATGTGGAAATGCTTATTCCCCAGGGAAGTCCCATTCACGACAAAACCATTGAAGAAGCCGGCTTACGCAATTTGTCCCATGGCTATTTAACCGATATACAACGCGGCGACAAACTCTATACCGCCGTGAGCCCGGATATGCTGCTGCAGGCCGGTGACTTGCTTGGCTTCATAGGTGCTCCGACCTGCGCACGCGAACTACAGCGGATTAACGGACTTCTGCCAGCCCACGGTGGAGCGCACAAACTCAAGTTGCACAACCACCAACGCTGCCTGGTTGAAGTCGT
>JBFJTG010000010.1:0-54661 GCA_041625575.1 Litorivivens sp. | reverse complement strand
TCGAAAAGGCAGCCTAGGCTGCCTTTTTGCGTTGTAGATTGAAAGTGCTGTTTTCGGCTCCGGCCTACTACAGTTCGGCCGACGTCGCTCGGCCCCTCAGTAAGGGTCGTGCTAAACTGCTAGCCATGAGCGACTTTTCAGCCCCCGTCATAGACCAGTTTCTGGATGCCATCTGGCTGGAAAAAGGTTTGAGCGACAATACCCTGAGTTCCTACCGCCGCGACCTTACGCTCTATGCTAAATGGTTGCAGCCGCGCGGTATTGAAGTGCTCCGTGCCCAGAAGTCCGATGTGCTTGAGTGGCTTGGAACCCTGGCAAGTCGAGGCCAGTCAACTCGCAGTTCCGCGCGCATGCTGTCCTGTTTGCGAGGCTTCTATCGTTACTTGCTGCGCGAAAACCGAATCGCAGTCGACCCGACCCTGAATATTGATTCCCCCCGTCTGGGCCGCTCGCTGCCCAAAACGCTCAGCGAAGACGATGTTGATCTCCTGCTGGCCCAGCCCGATACCTCGCTGCCGATAGAATTGCGCGATAAGGCTATGCTGGAGCTTTTGTACGCCTCTGGCTTGCGGGTATCCGAATTAATCGGCTTGCGCGTCCATCAGCTCAGCATGAATCAGGGCGTTATCAAAGTGCTGGGTAAAGGTAGGAAGGAGCGATTGGTTCCCATGGGCGAGGAGGCCCTCTATTGGTTGCAACGCTACATGCAGGAAGGGCGTCCGGAATTACTCGCCGCCGCCGGAGCCGATGTGCTATTTCCCAGCAGGCGGGGCACCCAGATGACCCGGCAAACCTTTTGGCACCGCATCAAACACTATGCTTTGCGTGCTGCCATACAGGCGGAAATATCGCCCCATACCCTGCGCCACGCCTTCGCTACACATCTGATTAACCATGGCGCCGATTTACGCGTAGTGCAATTATTGCTCGGGCATAGTGACCTCAGCACCACACAGATATACACTCACGTGGCACGAGAGCGAATGAAGCAATTGCATCAGCAGCATCACCCCCGCGGCTAATTCCCAGTGATCAGGGAACTGTTCCTGCTCCGCGCTTTCAAAACTGACATACAGCAATCAAGGGCACTTTCATGTTGCATACAATTTCCCGGCTCGCCGTTATTGGCGCCGCTCTCATCGCTTTAGGTGCGCAAGCGGCTACGCCGATTGAAGTCATCCGCCAGAACTTTCAAAAGAGTCGTCCTGATATCCAGGTGAGTTCGGTTAAACCCAGTACCGTCAAAGGTATGTACGAAGTCACGCTGAAAGACGGACCGACGGTCTATGCGACTGAAGATGGAAAGTATTTTCTCACCGGTGATCTTTTTGAACTGGCACCGGGTGGATTCGTCAATATCGCCGAGCGCGGACGCGAGCAGGTTCGCAAAAAACGCATGACGGACGTGAAATCCGAAGACATGATTGTTTTTCCTGCAGTGGGCAAGCAAAAGGGCGCGGTTTATGTTTTTACCGATGTGGACTGCGGCTATTGTCGAAAGCTGCACAACGAAGTACCGGAATTGAACAAGCTGGGAATCGAGGTGCGCTACCTGGCCTATCCGCGTGACTTTCCGCGCGGCGCACAGGCGCGTACAACGCCAAAAATGGTATCGGCCTGGTGCTCGGACGATCCGCGTAGCGCTCTAACTGCGCTTAAAAGTAATCAGGATATAAAAACCGCCACGTGCAAAAATCCCGTCGCAGATCAGTATATGCTGGGTAGTGAAATGGGCGTAAATGGTACGCCGGCTATTGTTACCGAACGTGGGGAATTGATTCCCGGCTATATGCCTGCACAACAGCTCGCAAATGTTGTTTTCAAGGGTAAATAAACCATAGCGGTAGTCCCGAACATGGACGTTTTCGGATGCTACAACTACTGTTGTATAAGCGGCCTCAAGTTTTTTACCTGTAGGCCTATACTGTAAAGGCTGCCTTGTGCAAAACGAATTCAGTCGCATCAATCGTCTTCCGCCCTATGTCTTCAATATCATCGGTGAGTTGAAGCAGCAGGCGCGGGCGCGGGGCGAGGATGTGATTGATTTTGGCATGGGCAACCCTGACCAGCCCACGCCAGAACATATTGTCGACAAAATGGTCGAAACCGCGCGTCGTGGCGATACCCACCGTTATTCACAGTCTCGGGGAATTCCGCGCCTGCGCAAGGCCATTTGTGATTGGTACAAGCGCCGTTACGATGTCGAGCTTGATCCGAATTCCGAGGCTATCGTCACGCTGGGTTCGAAAGAAGGTTTGGCGCATCTGGCGATGGCGGTGGCGGGTCCCGGCGACGCGATCCTGGTGCCGAACCCTTCCTATCCAATCCACCCCTATGGTTTTGTGATCGCCGGGGCGGACATTCGACATGTTCCCATGCGTGGTGACGGCAGCTTTTTTGACGAGCTTGAGCAGGCCATTCGCAATAGCTGGCCCAAGCCAAAAATGCTGGTGCTCAACTTTCCGGCCAACCCGACGACCCAGTGTGTAGAGCTCGATTTCTTTGAAAAGGTCGTGGCGGTAGCGCGCGAACATCAAATCTGGGTAGTGCAGGATCTAGCCTATGCGGATATTGTGTTTGACGGCTATCAGGCGCCCTCCATACTGCAGGTGCCGGGTGCCAAGGATATCGCGGTTGAGTTTTTCTCCCTGTCCAAAAGCTACAATATGCCGGGCTGGCGTGTTGGCTTCTGCTGCGGCAATCCTACCCTGATAGCGGCACTGGCGCGGATAAAGTCCTATCTCGATTACGGTATGTTCACTCCTGTGCAGGTAGCGGCAATTCATGCGCTCGAGTCAGATCAGTCCTGCGTTGAGGACATTCGCCTGCTTTATCAAAATCGCCGCGATGTCCTGTGTCAGGGGCTCAATGAAATGGGGTGGGTCGTAGAGCCACCCAAAGCGACGATGTTTGTCTGGGCGCCCCTGCCTGAAGCCTACCGTGAGATGGGCTCGCTTGAATTCAGTAAAAAACTGCTGGTGGAGGCAAAAGTCGCCGTGTCTCCCGGTATTGGCTTTGGTGAATACGGCGAGGGATTTGTGCGCTTTGGCTTGATAGAAAATGAGCAGCGTACCCGTCAGGCGCTGCGTAATATCAAGCGCATGCTCCGCAATGATGCGCAGCGTGAGGCTTGATCGGCGTCGCTAAATACCACGCCTTGGCGCCAATCACCCCGGCGCCATCCCCCTCTTGTCCTTTCTGCCCGAGCTCTCCGGTTCTGCGGGTGTATTAGCTACAAAATCAGGCTAGAATACGCGCCTTTGTTTTACGCCACCCGGACGTTCCGGGGCAGGTGAGTGAGGAAGCGATTTGAAGCCCGTTAAAGTAGGTATATGTGGTCTGGGTACGGTGGGTAGCGGCACGTTTAATGTGTTGTCGCGTAACCGCGAGTCTATTGAGGCGCGTGTCGGCGCCGATATCGTCGTGGCGCAAGTGGGCGCGCGTCGAGAAAATCCGGCCTGCGATACCGGTGATGTCCCTGTTACGGCGGATATCTTTGAGGTTGTTCGCAATCCCGAGATTGATATTGTCGTCGAGCTGATTGGTGGCACCACGGTCGCCCGCGAGCTGGTATTGGAAGCGATAGCCAATGGCAAGCACGTGGTAACGGCAAATAAAGCGTTGATAGCAGAGTACGGTAACGAAATTTTTGCTGCAGCCCAAGCCAAAGGCGTTAGCGTTTCCTTTGAGGCCGCAGTCGCAGGCGGCATCCCCATCATTAAGGCGCTGCGCGAAGGTTTGGCCGCAAACCAGGTTCAGTGGCTTGCCGGCATCATTAACGGTACAGGAAATTTTATTCTCACAGAAATGCGCGAGAAGGGTCGCGATTTTGCCGACGTATTAGCCGAGGCGCAGGCGCTGGGTTATGCCGAGGCTGACCCGACCTTCGATGTAGAAGGCATCGATGCTGCGCACAAACTGGTGATATTGGCCTCTATCGCCTTCGGCATCCCGCTTCAGTTTGAAAAAGTGTACACCGAGGGCATTACCCGCATTTCTACTGATGATGTGAACTACGCCGAAGAGCTTGGTTATCGCATTAAGCATCTGGGTATAGCGCGTTGCGAAGACAATGGTATCGAATTGCGGGTTCACCCAACCCTGATTCCGGAAAAGCGATTGATCGCGAACGTGAATGGCGTGATGAATGCCATTCTTGTTATGGCTGATGCCGTAGGTCCGACCTTGTATTACGGCCCCGGTGCAGGCAGTGAGCCGACGGCATCTTCAGTCGTTGCCGATGTGGTTGATGTAGCCCGTACACTTACGGCCTCGCCCGAGCATCGAGTGCCGCATTTGGCTTTCCACTCCGATACTCTGAGTGATCACCCGGTCATGGCCATCGGGGATATACGTAGCGCCTATTATCTGCGTATGTCAGCGCTTGATCGTCCTGGTGTGTTGTCGAAAGTTGCGCAGATTCTCAGTGACGCAGGCATCAGCATAGAAGCCTTGATTCAAAAGCAGCCGGCTGAAGGCGCGGATCATGTGCCGGTTATTTTATTGACCAGCATCACTCAGGAAAAATTGATGATGCAGGCGATTGCCCAGATCGAAGCACTCGATAGTATTACCGAAGAAGTGGTGCGAATTCGGGTTGAGTCTTTGGCCGGCTAGCCGTTTTGATCACTTATGTAGGAGCCAGCCTTGCTGGCGAAAAAGTTTGATATCCGTTCGCCAGCAGGGCTGGCTCCTACGGGTTACGTAAATGAACAGCACAGGTTTACAATGAGATACATCAGCACCCGCGGCAAAGCGCCGGCACTAAATTTTGAAGATGTTCTGTTAACGGGACTGGCACCGGACGGTGGTTTGTATGTGCCCGAATCCCTGCCGGGTTACAGCACCGAACAAATTGCTGCCTGGGCAAACTTATCTTATCCCGATCTTGCCTTCGAGATTGTAAAACCCTTCGTCGACGACTGCATTCCCGCGGATGATTTGCGTGCCATCGTTAATGATAGCTACAGTGATTTCCGGCACGCCGCGATTGCGCCCCTAGTGCAGCTGGATCACAACGAATGGGTGCTAGAGCTGTTTCAGGGGCCGACACTGGCCTTTAAGGATTTTGCCTTGCAAATGCTCGGTCGTTTGCTGGATTACGTATTGGAGCGTCGTCAGAAAAAAGCCGTCGTGTTGGGAGCTACTTCAGGCGATACCGGTTCTGCCGCAATTCAGGGCTGCAAGCGGTGTAAAAATCTCGATATTTTCATTCTTCATCCCTACAAGCGTGTGTCCGAGGTTCAGCGTCGGCAGATGACCACCGTAAGCGGCGACAATATTCACAACATCGCCATGCACGGACATTTTGATCACTGCCAGGCAATGGTTAAGGCGAGTTTTGCCGACCAATCTTTCTTGCCCGAAGGTCGACAGCTGGTCGCGGTCAATTCGATCAACTGGGCGCGCATCATGGCGCAGATTGTGTATTACTTTTATGCTGCACTCGCCTTGGGCGCGCCAGGCCGCAAGGTAAGTTTTTCTGTGCCCACTGGCAATTTTGGCGATATTTATGCTGGGTATCTGGCCAAACAAATGGGCTTGCCCATTGATCAGTTAGTTATCGCCACTAACAGTAACGATATATTGCACCGTTTCGTCAGCAGTAATCGCTTTGAAAAGCAGGAGTTGCTGCATACCTTGTCACCGAGTATGGATATAGTCATTTCCAGTAACTTCGAAAGGTTGCTGTTTGACGGTTATGGACGCGACGGGGCCGCGGTCGCTGACCTAATGGACCGGTTTAGCCGTGAGTCGGTCTCTGTGCCGGATAGCGTGTTCTCACGTGTGCGCGACCTGTTTGACAGTGGTCGTGTCAGCGACGATGAAACCGTAGAAACTATTCGCGAGGTATACGAGCGCAACGAATATCTGCTTGATCCGCACTCCGCCATCGGTGTGCACGCCGCTCGCGCCAATTGGCGAGATCGATCTGTGCCGATGGTCACTCTGGCGACGGCGCATCCTGCGAAATTCCCCGAAGCGGTTATGCAGGCGGGTTACCCCCAATCACCTCCACTGCCACATCACATGCACGATTTACTGACTCTGCCTGAGCGTTACGAAGTACTGGATAACGATATCAGTGCCGTACACCGCTTTATGGCCGCGCACATCAAAGCCTGATGAAAAGGGCGCCTGAGATTCAAAGGCGCGAATCTGCGCTGGCGCAGGCAAGCTTTTCTACTCGCATGGCGCCGCTATTGCAGCGCCTCTACAGTGCTCGCGGTGTGCTGGATGACGCAGCCAGCACGCTTGAACTCTCTCAACTATTGCCCCCTGAAATGAAAGGTATGGAGCAGGCTGTTGCCCGCTTGCAGCGTGCTTTGGAGCAGGGCGAACGCATATTAATTTTGGGCGACTTCGATGCTGACGGTGCCACCAGCTCGGCGCTGGCGCTTCGCGTACTACGTGCCTTTGGCTGTGTGCATGTGGACTTTCTGGTCCCCAACCGCTTTGAGTATGGCTACGGTCTAAGTCCGGAGATTGTCGAGGTGGCCGCTGAGGCTGTGCCAGATTTGATCGTAACCGTCGACAATGGCATTGCCAGCATAGACGGCGTTGCCTTGGCGAATGCCAAGGGTATCGATGTTCTGGTAACCGATCACCACCTACCGGGAGATCAGTTGCCCGAGGCCTGTGCGATTGTGAATCCCAATCAAAGGGGGTGCCCCTTTCCGAGCAAAGCGCTGGCCGGAGTCGGCGTAATGTTTTACGTCCTCTCGGCCTTGCGGGCAGCTTTAACCACAAGTGGCTGGTTCGAAAAGCAGGGGCTCGCAACACCGAAAATGGCCGACTACCTCGATTTAGTGGCGCTGGGAACAGTTGCCGATGTTGTGCCGCTGGATCGAAACAATCGCATACTCGTTGCTCAGGGTATTCGCCGCATCCGGGCCGGACTGGCGTCGCCGGGCATATATGCCTTGCTGGAAGTTGGCAAGCGCGATCCTTCCGTCTTGCAAGCCAACGACCTCGGTTTTGCAGTCGGCCCGCGCTTGAATGCTGCCGGCCGACTTGATGATATGTCGCTGGGCATTCGCTGTCTGTTGGCCGACTCGACGGACGCGGCCCGTGCGCTGGCGTCTGAACTCGATAGTCTTAATCGTGAACGCCGCGAAATAGAGCAGGGCATGCAAGAAGAGGCGCTACGTTTTATCGACAATCTTAAATTGGACGATGCGAGCTTACCGCTGGGTATCACCCTCCATGACGATACCTGGCATCCCGGCGTTGTAGGCTTGGTGGCTTCACGTATTAAAGAGCGCTTTCACCGTCCGGTGATCGCCTTTGCGCCGGAAGGTGAGCGCAATTTGAAAGGCTCGGGGCGATCAATTGCCGGCGTGCATATCCGCGACGTGCTGGATTTGGTCAGCAAGCGCTGCCCGGGCGTCATTCTTAAGTTTGGCGGCCATGCCATGGCGGCCGGTCTATCAATACCGAGAAATCGGCTTGCGGACTTTGAGCAGGCTTTCGCGCAATGTATCGCCGAGACCGCTGCGCCCGAGATATTTGCGGCCAAGCTCTTGAGTGATGGTGAATTGGACGCTGAAGAGTTGGTGCAGGATACGGCTCAGCTCTTGCAAGATGCCGGCCCTTGGGGGCAGCAGTTTCCGGAGCCGCGCTTTGACGGCGAATTTTTGCTGATCAACCAGCGTATTGTCGGTGAGAAGCACCTAAAGCTCGTGGTGGCGCCATTTGGGGCTCCGCAACAGGTCATCGATGCAATTGCCTTCAATGTTGATCTGGCGCAGTGGCCCAATCCTGACGCACAGCGTGTGTATCTCTACTACGGATTGGATATCAATCACTTTCGAGGGAGTACGCAGCTGCAACTGATGGTTGAGTCCTTGCAACCCTGCGCCTGAATGCCGCCCCTGTGTGTCACTTTGTGCGTCTTGTCCTGCACTTATTTCCGGAAAAGGGAATGCCGCAGCCAATTTAAGCCAAGCGCTTATGCCATGCGGCTTTCAGCCGACACGCCATTCCTGTAAAATTCCCGCTCTTTTTACATCGGGTTGTTCAACATGCTGGAAGTCAATGCACTCCGACTAACAATGAAAGAGATGACCGAGCGAACTGACGTGCTCCGGGGGTATCTTTGACTACGCTCACAAGAAAGAGCGATTAACGGAAGTCGAGCTGGAGCTGGGTGAGCCCGGCGTGTGGGATGACCCGGAAAAGGCTCAGGCCTTGGGTCGTGAGCGAGCCGCATTGGAATCCGTGGTCAAGACTATCGATGAACTCGATAGTGGCTTGGCTGATTTTAGCGAACTGCTTGAGCTGGCCGTTGAAGAAAAAGACGAAGAGACTTTTGCCGCGCTCGAGGCCGACGTGGAAGTTCTGGAAGCCTCACTGGAAGCTCTGGAATTCCGCCGCATGTTTTCCGGCGAGATGGACCCCAATAACTGTTTTCTGGATATTCAGGCCGGCTCCGGCGGTACGGAAGCGCAGGATTGGGCGAATATGCTGCTGCGCATGTATCTGCGCTGGGGCGAGCGTCGAGGCTTCAAACCCGAATTGATTGAGGTGTCTGCCGGTGAAGTCGCCGGCATCAAGAGTGCTACCATTCAGTTTCAGGGCGAATATGCCTACGGCTGGCTGCGCACCGAGACCGGTGTTCACCGCCTGGTTCGAAAATCGCCCTTTGACTCGGGAAGCCGCCGGCATACCTCCTTTGCCTCGGTTTTCGTGTCGCCGGAAGTTGACGACGATATTGAAATTGAAATTAATCCCTCCGACGTGCGAACCGACACCTACCGCGCCAGTGGTGCGGGTGGACAGCACATTAACAAAACTGACTCGGCGGTGCGGTTAACCCACGAACCCTCGGGTATCGTTGCGCAGTGCCAAAGCGAACGCTCGCAGCATCAGAACCGCGACAAGGCCTGGAAGCAGTTAAAAGCCAAGCTCTATGAAATGGAGCTGCAAAAGCGCAATCAGGAAGCTCAGGCGCTTGAAGACAGTAAATCTGATATTGGTTGGGGCAGCCAGATTCGCTCCTACGTACTTGACGATTCACGCATCAAGGATTTGCGTACCAACGTGCAATCCAGCAACTGCGTCAATGTACTGGACGGTGATATCGACCAGTTTATAGAAGCCAGCCTAAAAAGCGGTCTCTGAGATCCAAATTACAGCAAGTCACTTACATTAAGTTACTTAGATCACGTCACTGACATCAAGGTACAGCAATGACCGACCAGCAGAACAGCAGCGCCCCGGATGAAAATAAACTGATTGCCGAACGACGCAGCAAGTTGCAAAAGATACGCGCGCAGCGCAACCCCTTTCCGAATACCTTTCGCAGGGAAGATTATGCCGCTGATTTGCAAAAGGAGTTGGGTGGCAAGGAGAAGGACGAGCTGGAAAGCTTGAATCGACCCGCGTCAGTTGCCGGTCGAATTATGGCCAAGCGCGGCCCGTTTTTGGTTTTGCAGGATATGTCCGGTCGCATTCAGGCCTACGTTGACAAGAAAAAGCTGCCTGAAGATGTGATGGAAGAGCTAAAGACATGGGACATTGGCGATATTATTGGCGCTAAGGGTCCGGTGCATAAGTCCGGCAAGGGCGATCTCTATGTGTATCTTGAAGAAGTCGAGTTGCTGACTAAATCCCTACGACCTTTGCCTGATAAATTTCACGGTTTACAGGATCAGGAAATGCGTTATCGCCAGCGCTATGTTGATCTTATCGTGAATCCTGACGTGCGAGAGGTCTTTCGCACCCGCACAAAAATTATCAGTGCGATTCGCAACTATCTCTGCGAGCGCGATTTCATGGAGGTGGAAACTCCGATGATGCAGGTGATTCCCGGCGGCGCAGCAGCGCGCCCCTTCATGACTCACCACAATGCGCTAGATCTTGATATGTATCTCAGAATTGCGCCGGAATTATATCTAAAACGTCTAGTGGTTGGCGGTTTTGAGCGCGTTTTTGAAATTAATCGCAACTTTCGTAACGAAGGCCTGTCTACCCGGCACAATCCTGAATTTACCATGCTGGAGTTTTATCAGGCTTATGCGGACTACAAGGATCTGATGGATCTGACCGAAGACATGCTGCGCAGTGTTACCCAGCAAGTGTTGGGCAGTAGCTCTGTGCGCCAGACCGAATGCGATGATCAGGGCAATATTGTCAAAGAAACCGTGTATGAATTTGGCGAACCCTTCCGTCGCATGAGTGTTTTTGATTCCGTGCTGCACTTTAATAGTGACATTAGTGCCGAGGCGCTTGCGGATGAAAGCGCTGCGCGTGAAATAGCCAAGGGTCTGGGCATCGCGCTGAAAGATACCTGGGGCCTGGGCAAAGTACAGATAGAGATTTTTGAGAAAACTGTTGAGCACCGGCTTGATCAGCCAACCTTTATCACGGAGTATCCGACTGAAGTATCGCCTTTGGCGCGACGCAGTGATGCTGATCCTTTCGTTACTGATCGCTTTGAGTTTTTTGTTGGCGGGCGCGAAATCGCCAATGGCTTCTCGGAGCTGAACGATGCCGAAGATCAGGCTGCGCGCTTTATGGAGCAGGTTGCTGAAAAAGACGAGGGTGATCTTGAGGCCATGCACTATGACGGTGACTACGTTAAGGCTCTGGAATACGGTTTACCGCCGACAGCGGGAGAGGGTATTGGTATCGACCGGTTAGTCATGCTGTTTACTGACTCGGCATCTATAAGGGACGTCTTGTTGTTTCCGCATATGCGTCCGGAGACTAGTGCTAGCTAGATTTAAACGATATTCTTGTTTCAAAAAAAAGGATACATGGAATGCGTCTTGAAAATGTGGATCTGTTTAAAGGCTTAAGTGTAGACGAACTGGACGCGCTGCGGCGTGCGAGCGTTGCGCGTGAATTCAGCAAAAACGCGGTCGTGATCCACGAAGGTGATGTCGCAGATTCTCTGTACATCATTGAGCGCGGTCGTGTGAAAGTGTATTGCAGCGACAAAAATGGCAAGGATTTTGTGCTCGATATTCTGGAAGACGGCGATTACTTTGGTGAACTGGCGCTTTTGGATGACGATAAACGCTCGGCCTCGGTGCGCGCAATGGAATCTGCCAGTTTTCGCGTGATTTATAAGCATGACTTCAATACCGTACTGGATGCCCATCCCAATATCGCGCGGACGCTGACGCGCAACCTGACTCGTCGTATTCGCAAGCTTACTAATGATGTTAAGGCTTTAGCCCTGCAGGATGTCTACGGGCGGGTTGCCAAGGTTTTAACTTCGCTGGCCGAGAAGGGCGATGACGGTATTGGCCGAATTCAGGAGAAACTCACCCAGCAGGACATAGCTGACCGCGTTGGTGCTTCGCGTGAGATGGTGGCGCGCATCCTGAAAGATCTGACGATCGGTGAATATATTGCTATCGAATCACGTCAAATTTTGCTGCTGAAGCATTTGCCAGAGTCTTATTAATCTCAAGCAAGCAAATCAACTTTCGCTGGTATTGGGTCCGCATTTGCAAATAGCGTGCGGGCAATCTACTTTTCGAGCGCATCCACTGTCGCGCGTGCCCGCCCCTTGGCAAAGCGCATCTGCACCACGTCCCCGGATTTGAGCGCTTCGCTGCTTTTTACCGCCTGACCATCGCCATTGAGCACAATAGAGTATCCGCGTTGGAGCACCCTATCCGGGCTGAGTCGTATCATCGATTCGGTCATGAACTCGGCCTTCTGCTTCTTGTCCCGAATAGCTCGCCGGATAAGCTGGGGTAGTCGCTTTTGTAGCGCCACCAATTGCCGGCTTTGCTCGGCCAGTCTGCGTTCGGGGCTGGCGGCCTGTAGGCGCTGTTGAAGGTTTATTAAGGTTCTTGTGCTACGTTCTATCTGGAGATTCATGCTGCGGCGCAGCTGCATTTCGCGCTCGTCAGCGCGCTGGCTGCGTTCTGCCAGTAACTGCGTGGGATTGCGCAAGCGCTTGTGCAGTGCGATGCGTAGCTCGCGTTTTTTGCTTAAAACGCGTTCCATTTGTGCGCTTAGGGTTGATTGCAGGCCAGTAAGGTAGGCTAGCACTTCGGCTTGATCCGGGCACAAAAGCTCTGCTGCAGCCGAGGGTGTTGCCGCGCGCAGGTCAGCGACAAAATCGGAAATGCTGAAATCCACCTCGTGCCCGACGGCGCTAACGACCGGAATGTCGCTCTTGAATACCGCTTCGGCGACCACGCGCTCATTAAATGGCCAGAGGTCCTCGAGCGATCCGCCGCCGCGTGTTAGCAGTATGACATCGGGTTTATCCTTGCCAGTGAGCGAATTGGCCGATTTCAGGGCCGCTACCAGTTGGCTGGCGGCGGTATTGCCTTGAACTTGCGAGGGAATCAGGGTTAATCGGATGCTGGGCCAGCGCCGTTGAAACACGGAGAACACATCCCTTATCGCTGCGCCTGTCGGCGAGGTAATCACGGCAATATGGCGTATGGGCGAGGGCAGGGCGCGCTTGCGGTCAAACCATCCGGCCGCCTGAAGCTCGCGTTTTAGCTGTTCAAAGGCCATGGCCAGTGCGCCGGAACCTGCCGCTTGCATGCTGTCGACAATCAGCTGGTAGTCACCGCGACCTTCGTACAGGCTCACTTTGCCGCTTATCTGAACCTGTTGCCCTGCTTGAGGTTCGAAGCCTACGGCGAAATTGCGACCTTTAAACATGGCGCAGCGAATTTGGGCGCGATCGTCCTTGAGCGTGAAATACCAGTGCCCCGAGCTAGGTCGCGCCAGATTGGATAGCTCGCCGACAACGGTGACTCGTGAAAAGCAGTCTTCGAGTAATTGTTTCGCCAGCCTATTGAGCTGGCCTACGGACAAAATATCGTTGGGAGAGGGTGTTTGCATGGGCGAATTGTAACGGGGAGCGGGCAAATACGACAGTTGATCTGTAGTTTCGGTTTACTCTAATGGGGTGCATCCATTAAAATTGTCCGATTAACTAGCGATCACCGGAATAAGATATGTTGCGAATCGCACAAGAAGCTCTGACATTTGACGATGTCCTCCTGCTGCCAGGCTACTCAGAGGTGACGGCTAAAGACGTCAGCCTGAAAACCCGCCTAAGCCGCAATATTGAACTGAATATCCCCCTGTTATCCGCTGCGATGGATACCGTTACCGAAAATCGCCTGGCTATTGCGCTGGCGCAGGAAGGCGGCATTGGTATTGTCCACAAAAGCATGAGTATTGAGCAGCAAGCTGCCGAAGTCCACGCCGTCAAAAAGCATGAAAGCGGTGTAGTCAAAGATCCTATTACGATCAGTGCTGACGCTACGCTGGGTGATCTAATCGAGATGCGCCGTAAAAACCGCATTTCGGGTCTTCCCGTTATGGACAAGGGTGAGCTGGTAGGCATTGTCACCAGTCGCGATGTGCGTTTTGAGGAAGACGCTTCCAAACCGGTCTCCTTGATCATGACGCCCAAAGAGAAGCTGGTCACCGTTCCCGAAGGTGCCGACATGGCCTTGGTGCGTGAGCTTTTGCACCGAAATCGCCTCGAAAAAGTGCTGGTCGTTAATGACCGCTTTCAGCTGTGCGGCATGATTACCGTCAAGGATATGAATAACGCACAGACCTATCCCTTTGCCTGCAAGGATAGCTCGGGTCAACTGCGGGTTGGAGCATCGGTAGGCACCAGTGCCGACACTGACGATAGGGTGGCGGCCTTGGTCGCGGCTGGTGTGGACGTCTTGGTTGTCGATACGGCCCACGGTCATTCGCGCAATGTCCTGCAACGCGTGGCGCTGATTAAGAAGCAGTACCCTCACATCGATGTCATCGGCGGTAATATCGCGACGGCTGAAGCTGCCAAAGCCTTGCTTGAAGCAGGTGCCGATGTGGTTAAAGTCGGCATTGGCCCCGGATCTATTTGTACTACTCGTATCGTTACGGGTATTGGTGTGCCGCAAATTTCGGCCATTGCCAATGTGGTATCAGCGCTCAAAGGCACGGATGTACCGGTCATTGCCGATGGTGGTATCCGCTTTTCCGGTGATATCTCCAAAGCCATCGCGGCCGGCGCACATTCGGTCATGATGGGATCCATGTTTGCCGGTACTGACGAGGCGCCGGGCGAGGTTGAGCTCTACCAGGGGCGCACCTACAAATCCTATCGTGGTATGGGCTCTATGGGGGCCATGTCTCAAACCCAGGGGTCCAGCGACCGTTATTTCCAAAGCGCAGATGAAGGCGTGGAGAAGCTGGTACCGGAAGGTATCGAGGGGCGCGTGCCTTACAAAGGCACCCTGTCAGCGATTGTTCACCAATTGATGGGCGGATTGCGTTCAGCAATGGGCTACACCGGCAGTATCGATATAGACACGATGCGCACCAAGCCGGAATTCACGCGTGTTACTTCTGCCGGTATGAACGAAAGTCACGTGCACGACGTGAGCATTACCAAGGAAGCGCCGAATTATCCTCGGGGCTGATTAGGCCCAGGCTTGGCCTGAAGTCGCCAGACAAGCGACGCCACACAGTAGGTGCCCAACCGCGTAATACAAGTCGGACAAGCACTCGACACGCTAGAACACACGGGGCCGCAACGCCCCGTTTGTATTTAAACAGAGACAGCATCATGCAAAATATCCACTCTCACCGTATTCTCGTTCTAGATTTCGGCTCACAGTACACTCAGTTGATAGCCCGGCGCGTGCGTGAGATTGGCGTATATTGCGAAATTCACGCATTTGACATGCCTGAAGACGATATTCGTGCCTTTAACGCGAAAGGCATTATTTTGGCGGGCGGGCCCGAGTCGGTCACTGAAGGGCAATCGCCACGCGCACCGCAGCTGGTATTTGACTTGGGTGTGCCCGTGCTGGGTATTTGCTACGGCATGCAGACCATGGCCGAGCAACTTGGCGGAAAAGTGGAAGGCTCAAACATCCGCGAGTTCGACTACGCCCGTGTTGGCGTTGCCAAAGCGGGGCGTTTGCTGGCCGATATAGCGGATCACCTGAGCGACGGCCGTGCGCAGCTGGATGTCTGGATGAGTCACGGCGACAAGGTTGTACAAATGCCTTCGGGTTTTGAGGTCATGGCAGAAACTGCATCGTGCCCGATTGCCGGTATGATGGATGAAAGCCGGGGTTTTTATGGTGTGCAGTTTCACCCTGAAGTGACCCATACCCTGCAGGGCAAGCGTATCTTTGAACATTTCCTTCTGAATATCTGTGGCTGCGAAGCATTGTGGACGGCGGAAAACATTATCAGCGATGCGGTTGAGCGTGTTCAGAAGCAGGTAGGCAGCGGCAAGGTCTTATTGGGACTGTCAGGTGGGGTGGATAGTTCGGTCGTTGCCGCATTGCTGCATCGCGCTATCGGTAAGCAATTGACCTGTGTTTTCGTCGACAATGGGCTGTTGCGCAAGGCCGAAGGCGACCAAGTCATGAAAATGTTCGCCGATAATATGGGCGTCAATGTAATTCGCGCCGATGCCGCTGACAAATTTCTTTCGCGTCTTGTCGGTGTCAGTGACCCGGAGCAAAAACGAAAAATTATCGGTAATTCCTTTATTGAAATATTCGACGAAGAAGCCGAAAAGCTTAAAGACGTAAATTTCCTTGCGCAGGGTACGATCTACCCTGACGTGATCGAGTCAGCCGCCGCGAAGACGGGTAAGGCCCATGTGATTAAATCGCATCACAATGTGGGTGGCTTGCCAGATGATATGCGCATGGATCTGGTTGAGCCCTTACGCGAACTGTTCAAGGACGAAGTTCGGAAAATCGGGCTTGAACTCGGTTTACCCTACGACATGGTATACCGCCATCCCTTCCCTGGCCCCGGCTTAGGTGTGCGAATACTCGGAGAAGTGAAAAAAGAATATGCCGATATTCTGCGCGAAGCCGATGCTATCTTTATCGAAGAATTGCATAAAGCCGATTGGTACCAAAAGACCAGTCAGGCCTTCGCTGTCTTTCTGCCCGTAAAATCTGTGGGTGTTGTCGGCGACCAGCGTCGCTACGAATATGTGATTGCGCTGCGCGCGGTAGAAACCATCGATTTTATGACGGCCCGCTGGGCTCACTTGCCCTATGAATTGCTCGAAACGGTCTCGAATCGCATTATCAATGAGATATCCGGTGTGTCGCGTGTGACCTATGATGTGTCGAGCAAACCTCCCGCTACGATTGAGTGGGAGTAAACCCTGAGCGCGGGCCGGGAGGCACTGCGTCACGCTCGGTAATCAGTCATACGCTGCCTTGACGGGGGGTGAAAAACGTTAAAGATGCGGTCTACCCTGTTGCTAATTGTGTGAGATACTCCGGATATCTGAACGGTTAGCGAGCAGTCAGTGAACGATTCGAAGAGCTATAAAGCCTATAAAAAAAGTCCCTATCGAAGCCTCAAACATTCTACCTACTTCGATGTTTATGATGAGCTGTTTTCGCCCTATATCGGCAAAGAGATTACTTTTGTTGAAATCGGAGTGCTCGGCGGCGGTTCCCTGTTTATGTGGCGGGAATTCTTCGGGCCGCAAGCGCGCATTATTGGCGTTGATCTCAATCCGGATGCCTTGCGCTGGCAAGACGAGGGTTTTGAAATATACATTGGTAGTCAGAGTGACAAAAAATTCTGGGCAGAGTTCGCAAGCAAAGTCGGGTCGGCCGATATTGTCCTTGATGACGGCGGCCATACCTACGAGCAACAAATTATTACAACGGAGTGCCTGCTGCCCATAATTCGCGATGGTGGAATATTAGTAGTGGAGGATACCCATACCTCCTATATGAACCGGTTCGGACCGCGAAATTTTTCCTTCATTGAATATAGCAAGCGTATCGTCGATAAAATCAATTTCCGTTTTTCGCGATTTGCGCGTAAACCATCGGAGCAGCGAGTTTGGGCGGTCCGCTTTTTTGAGTCTTTTGTGGTGTTTGAGATAAACAGGAAGGCGCTCGCGTTAAAGTCCGAGATTACCGATAACGGTGGACAAGACGTCGGGGCGCTGGATTTCAGAATCGAGGATGATGAAATCGTTGGAAATTATCAGAAAACCCGCAAGCGATTATTTTCAAGTGGAAGCATGCCGGGCTCGAAGCGTATTGCGAAGATACTGGGCAAGCTTGCAATCAAACGCTCGAATCGCCGTCAGCGCAAAAATATAGAAGAGTATTTTTGATGCCGGATGAGGCCGCAATATCCACCTTCAGCATTTAGCGACACACGATGAATCCGATCGAAGATGAACAATGGATGCGCCATGCCATGCAATTGGCGGCACAGGCCGAGCAGCAGGGCGAAGTGCCAGTTGGTGCAGTGCTGGTGCGCGAAGGCGAGGTCATTGGCGAGGGCTTTAACCAGCCTATCAGTAGCTGTGATCCTACAGCGCACGCAGAAGTCGTCGCTCTCAGAGCCGCTGCGAAACGCATGAATAATTACCGGCTGCCCAATACCACCCTATATGTCACCGTTGAACCCTGCTCCATGTGCGCGGGTTCGCTTATGCATGCCCGCGTCGGGCGTTTGGTTTACGGCGCACAGGAGCCGCGCGCAGGTGTGGTTGAAAGCCAGATGGCTCTGCTTTCACAGGAATTTTTCAATCATCGAATTGACGTGAAGGGCGGGGTGCTGGCTGAAGAGTGTGGACGCCTGATGGGCGATTTTTTTGCCCGCAAACGACAGCGCAAGTAGACAATTTCCACCGAGCGCGCCTCTTCGCTATAAGGCTTTGTAGAAAGGCGCTAGCGCGGGCGGAAGGAGGTCTTGGGCAACCTTCGGTGGTGGTACCCGGACTTTGCTGATTTCGGTCCACGTGAGCAGGCTGTAGTAGTGGCGAATATTTTGTACGTAATGGACGGCTTCGTCGCCACGGGCAAATCCGTAACGCGTTTTGCTAAAATATTTGCGTTGTCTCAATAAGGGTAACCTTTCTTTTACGTCTTTCCATTGGTTCGGGTTGCCACCTAGCTGTTCCGTGAGGACACGTGCGTCTTCCAGATGGCCCCGACCGATATTATAGGCGGCTAACGCGAACCAACTGCGGTCAGGCTCGGTGATCTCGTCCGGCATGAGCTGGTACATTCTCTTGAAGTACCGGGCTCCTCCGCGCAGGCTTTGTCGCGCGTCAAAACGGTAGGACACGCCCATTTCCTTGGCAGTATTACGGGTCAACATCATCATGCCTTTTACGCCGGTGGGTGAAACCGCGCGGGGATTCCAGTAGGACTCCTGATAGCTGATTGCCGCCAATAGGCGCCAGTCGATCTGATATTCCAGCGCGACCTCTTCTATCAAATCCTTATATTCCGGCAGCCGGCTTTCGACGTTTTGGACGAAGGTTTGGGAATTGATTTGGGTATTGCTTTCGTTGTGCCCATAGAAGCGCTCGACCAGGCTCGCCAATTCGCCGCTTTGGCGCAGCTTTTTGAAGAATTTGTCCAGCTCGGCCATCAGTCGTGTGTTGTCGTACTTATTGCTTAGTGCCCAGGCCAGTGCGCCGGGTTCACCGATGCTAAATGCCACGCGCAGCTGGGGGTAAAATCCCTTGTTGGTGATGTACTCGTTAGAATCGATAACCGTAAAGTCGATTTCACCATTTTCGAGCTGTTCCAGTAGGTCGGTTGTTTCGAGTTTAGGGGGGGCGTCCCAGCTAAGCTCGGGGTGTTCTTCCTGCAGTGCAATCAGCGTTTCTTCCTGACTGCTATTGTTCATAACCCGCAGTCGTTTGCCGATCAGGTCTTCGGCCGTGTCTGCAAAGGCTATACCGCGTCGGTATATGACAAATTGGCGTACCTTCATATAGGTTGGGCCGAACTCGAATGTTCTGCTGCGCTCGGGAGAGGGAGTAAGGCTGGCGGCGGCTATATCGGCCCGGCCCTTTTCCAGGTGTATAAAAAGCTCGTCTATGCCATAGACCGGTATGACCTTCAGTTCTACATCCAGATGCTTGGCAAACATTTTAGCCAGAACGTATTCGAAGCCTGTGCCGGAACCCCGATTTTCGTAGTAGGTGGTAGGACCGTTCCGGGTCACTATCTTGAGGCTTCCCTCACTGCGTATACGCGCCAAACTGTCCTGCTCCTCACAGGCAGTCAGTAGCAGTGCGGCAAGTAGCAGGCTTGCCGCGGTTAGAATCTTGGTTTTTGTTGGCACAGGCAGTCCAGAATCTTTAGGTCGTCATTCTAGCGCCAGCCCCCCCAAACACGCCAGCTCTCCTTTTCAGGGTGGCCGAAGCCGCACTTTAGTGGGAAAAGGGGCCCAAGCGGGCACATAGAAGTTAAAAACTCGACGCTAAATCGATTACAATAGCGCGCTTCAATTAGGCTGACTCAAAAGGCGCACCTGCTGCATGCTAATTCTTTCCGGACCACCCGCCTTATCGGATTTCCGCCTGGAAAAACTAAAAACGGCTCTGCACGAGATAACACCGTCTCTGCGCGGCCTGAGGGCCGAATTTGTTCATTTTGCCAAGCTTTCCGACGCTCTGAGCGATGCCGAGATGGCCGTGCTGGGTAGCCTGCTTGAATACGGTCCGGCGCTGGATCAGGAGTTAGCCACGGGCGTCAATTTTGTCGTCGTACCCCGCTTCGGCACTATTTCGCCCTGGTCGAGTAAAGCAACCGATATTGCCCACAATGCCGGTTTGCGCAAGGTACAGCGGTTGGAGCGCGGCATAAGCTACCAGCTGGCGCTGGATAGTCAGGTCGACGCAGCCCGGCTACAGGCGATTCGCGATTTATTGCACGACCGCATGGTCGAGGTGGTGCTTGAATCCGTCGAGGCCGCCGAAGCCCTGTTTTCGGAGCAGGCACCCGCACCACTGTCTTCGGTGCCGGTATTGGCAAAGGGCCGCGAGGCACTCGTGGCGGCCAATACGACGCTCGGTCTGGCCCTGGCCGAGGATGAGATCGACTATCTCCACGATGCATTTCAGCGCCTGCAACGAGATCCGACTGACGTCGAGCTGATGATGTTTGCCCAGGCGAATTCCGAGCATTGCCGCCACAAGATTTTTAATGCCAGCTGGACAATCGACGGCGAGGAGCAGGAACACTCGCTCTTCAAGATGATTAAAAACACCTACGCACTCGGCGGCGAAAATGTGCTGAGTGCCTATTCCGACAACGCTGCTGTTGTGGTTGGATCAGAAGCCGGGCGTTTTTACCCCGAGGCAACTAGCGGCGAATACCATTTTCATCAAGAGCCAATTCACCTGCTCATGAAGGTGGAAACCCATAATCACCCAACCGCTATAGCACCCTTTTCCGGTGCTGGCACAGGTTCCGGTGGAGAAATCCGCGACGAAGGTGCGGTTGGCAAAGGTTCAAAACCCAAGGTCGGCCTGACCGGTTTCAGCGTCTCCAATTTACAACTGCCGGGTGCCTTGCAGCCCTGGGAAGCTGATTACGGCAAGCCGGACCGGATAGTCTCGGCGCTGGATATCATGCTCGAAGGCCCCATTGGTGGGGCAGCCTTTAACAACGAGTTTGGCCGGCCCAATATTTGCGGCTATTTCCGCAGTTACGAGGAAACGGTACAGGGGCCCTCAGGCCTTGAGCGCCGAGGCTATCACAAGCCCATCATGATTGCGGGCGGCTACGGCAACATCAAAGCGGAGCACATTGATAAGCCGCCGTTTTCGGCAGGCTGCAAGTTGGTCGTGCTCGGTGGCCCCGCCATGCTGATTGGTCTCGGTGGCGGTGCCGCATCGTCCATGAGTTCCGGCAGCTCCAGTGAAGACCTCGACTTTGCCTCCGTGCAGCGACAGAACCCCGAAATAGAGCGGCGCTGTCAGGAAGTGATAGACCGCTGTTGGTCTCGCGGTGAAGCTAACCCCATTGCCTTTATTCATGACGTCGGTGCAGGCGGATTGTCGAACGCCTTCCCGGAACTGGTCAAGGATGGCGGTACCGGCGGAAACTTCAACATCCGCAAGGTGCCCAACGCCGAGCCGGGTATGTCGCCCCTGGAAATATGGTGTAACGAATCCCAGGAACGTTATGTTATGGCGATTCGGCCCGAAAATATGCCGGAATTTGCGGCTATCTGTGAACGCGAACGTTGTCCCTACGCCGTTGTTGGCGAGGCTACCAGCGAGCAGCACCTGAGGCTTGGCGATACCCATTTCGACAACAAGCCGGTGGATCTGCCGATGAGCGTACTGTTCGGCAAAGCGCCTAAAATGCATCGCGAGATTACGCGGCTTGATTATGAAAAATCGGCCTTGGAACTGGAAGGTCTGGATCTGGAAGAGGCCGCCGAACGCTTGTTGCGCCTGCCTACGATTGCTAGCAAGCAGTTTTTGATTACCATTGGCGACCGCTCGGTGACGGGGCAGGTCCACCGCGATCAAATGGTTGGGCCCTGGCAAATTCCCGTGGCGGATTGCGCGGTGACAACGGTTGCCTACGACAGTAATGCGGGTGAAGCGATGGCAATGGGCGAGCGTACGCCGATGGCTTTGATCGATGCCCCGGCCAGTGCTCGCATGGCGGTTGCTGAAGCCATCACCAATATCGCCTCAACGAGAATCGGACAGCTTTCAGATATTAAGTTGTCGGCAAACTGGATGTGTGCTGCGGGCCACCCCGGCGAGGATGAGCGCCTCTATGCTGCCGTAAAAGCCGTAGGCCTGGAATTGTGTCCGGCTTTGGGCATCACCATTCCGGTGGGCAAGGACTCCATGTCCATGCGCACTGCCTGGTCAGAACAAGGCGAGCAAAAATCTGTGACGGCGCCCATGTCGCTGGTCATTACGGCGTTTTCGCCGGTACTCGATGTGCGCAAAAGCATTACCCCGCAACTACAGGCGCTGGATGAAGATACCTGTCTGTTACTGATTGATCTCGGCAATGGCAAAAATCGATTAGGCGCCTCTTGTCTGGCTCAGGTTTACAATCAAATCGGTGACGAAGCCGCCGATTTGGATCAGCCAGAACAACTCGCCGGATTCTTCCGCGCAATGCAATCTCTGCTTGAGTCTGAAAGCATTGTGGCCTATCACGATCGTTCCGATGGCGGTTTGTTTGTCACTTTGGCAGAAATGGCCTTTGCCGGTCACTGTGGCCTCGATGCAGACTTGTCGGCTTTGGAAGGTCCTAGCCATGCGGTCCTGTTTTCGGAAGAGCCGGGTGCGGTATTACAAGTTAAGCGCACTGACCTGAGCGCTGTAAAAGCCTGCTTCGACGAGCAGGGGCTGGGCGAGTGCTTGCTTGAAATCGGCGTGCCCGTCGCGGGCGACAGCATCAAGATTCGCCGTCATGCCGAAGTGCTATTCAATAAGCCGCGCACATACTGCCAGCGCCTGTGGGCGCAAACCAGTTACGCCATTCAATCCCTACGCGATAACGCAGAATGCGCGCAACAGGAATACGATACGATTCTGGCGGACGACCCCGGGCTCAGCACGAATCTCAGCTTCGATGTTAACGAGGATATCGCTGCGCCTTATATCAATACCGGTAGCCGTCCACGCATTGCGATTTTGCGCGAGCAGGGTGTCAACGGTCAGATGGAAATGGCTGCGGCCTTCGATCGAGCCGGCTTCACCGCAGTCGACGTTCATATGAGCGATATACTCACCGGTCGAATATCGCTCGCCGACTATAAGGGCCTGGCTGCCTGTGGCGGCTTTTCCTACGGCGATGTGCTTGGCGCTGGCGAAGGCTGGGCCAAGACGATTCTGTTTAACAATCAGGCGCGGGATGAATTTGAAGGCTTCTTCCAGCGTGGCGACAGCTTTTCCCTGGGCGTATGTAACGGCTGCCAGATGATGTCGAATTTGCGCGACCTGATACCCGGTGCCAGCCACTGGCCACGCTTTGTTCGCAATCGCAGTGAACAGTTTGAGGCGCGCTTTTCAATGGTGGAGGTGACCGAATCACCTTCGATACTCATGGCGGGTATGGCCGGCACTCAAATGCCGGTAGCGGTGGCGCACGGTGAGGGCCGCGCTGAATTCCGTGACCAGGCGCATCTGGAAGAATGCCTGAACAATGGCACTTTGGCTTTGCGCTTTGTGGATAATTCGCTTCAACCCACGGAAGTCTATCCGGCTAATCCCAATGGTTCTCCGGCGGGAATTACGGGCCTTAGCAGCAAGGATGGGCGCGTTACGATCATGATGCCGCACCCCGAGCGGGTTTTCCGCACGGTGAGCAACTCCTGGCATCCGGCTCAATGGGGCGAAGACAGCGGCTGGATGCGTCTGTTCCGAAATGCGCGCGTCTGGCTAGAATAATTTCCCCGATCGTTGCCATAGTCGGGCGCAACTGCACAAATAGCCACTCGTGCTTGTTATACTCCGTGGCTTTTCAATTTAGCCGCCTTTAGTACGGGACGGGCGGCTGAACAACAGAAACGAATGCTGCGCCAAGCAGCGGTGATGGTGAGTTAAGCATGCTAAATAAGTATCCCTGGTGGAAAAACGCTCTGATTTTGCTGGTATTCAGCATGGGGTTGTTCTATGCCGCTCCTAATTTGTACAGCCCTGACCCGGCAGTTCAGATTTCCGGTGAAAGTAGCAGCACGCGCCTTGGCGACAGTGAAATCAGCAAAATTACCGCTGTTTTGGATGCGGCCGGTATCGAGCATTTTGGCGAGACTGTGTCCGATAAGGGCAATTCAGCACTGATTCGCCTTAAAGACAGGGATCAGCAGCTAACCGCGCAGAAATTGATTCAACGCGCACTGGGTGATGGCTACATCGTCGCCCTCAATCTCGCGCCGACAACTCCGGATTGGCTCACCTCCGGTGGTGGGCAGCCGATGAAGCTGGGTCTGGATCTGAGTGGTGGTGTGCATTTCCTGTTGGAAGTTGATACGGCGAGCGCGATTGCTGCTCGGCAGGAATTCTATAGCACGGGCATCAAACGAGCGCTGCGTAAGGAGCGGGTGCGCGGATTGGTGCAACTGCAAAGCGACGGCGAAATTACCGGTCGATTCGCTAGCGAAGAGTTACGCGACAAGGCCGTACGCACCATTCGCGATGAATATCCGGAATTACAGGTTGGCAAATCTGAATCTGGCGATGAATTCAGTCTAAGCGCGGTGGTCAGTGAGCAAACCCGCAAAGAAATTGCCAGCTACGCGGTGGATCAAAACCTGACAACCCTGCGTAATCGGGTGAACGAATTGGGTGTCTCTGAGCCGCTGGTTCAGCGGCAGGGTAAAAACCGCATCGTTGTGGAATTGCCGGGTATTCAGGACACGGCTGAAGCGAAACGAATTCTGGGTAAAACCGCAAATTTGGAGTTTCGCCTGGAAGCGCGTTACGACGCCCCGGTGTCCGAGCGCCAGCAATTTGAATTTCGCTCCGATGGCAACGGTAGTTCCGGTGCCTGGCTTGAGCGCGACGTGGTGATCACCGGTGAACGGGTGGCGAACGCCTCAGCCGGTTTTGACCAGCAGTCGGGGCAGGCTCAGGTTAATATTACTCTGGATAGTGAGGGCGGCGCCCTGATGCACCGCATCACACGGCACAATATTAATCGGCGCCTCGGTGTGTTGTTTATCGAGCGTAAAAACCGAACGACCTACGTACAGGCCGAGGATGGCACCGAAAAAGTCATCAAAACGCCTTACGATGAAAAACACATTATCAGTTTGGCGACGATTAAAGATGCGCTGGGCGTGCAATTCAGAATAACCGGTCTGGAAAGTCCGGCAGAAGCGGCAGAATTGGCGCTCCTGTTGCGTGCGGGTGCGCTGGCCGCCCCTATCGACTTTGTTGAAGAGCGCACCGTTGGTCCCTCTCTGGGGGCAGAAAATATCAAGCAAGGTGTGCTGTCGGTTCAAATCGGTTTGGCCATGGTCGCGGTATTTATGATGGTTTTTTATCGCGTGTTCGGGGTGGCGGCTGTTGTGGCGCTTAGCGCGAATATGGTTCTGCTAATAGCCGTAATGTCGGCGCTTTCGGCAACCTTAACGCTGCCAGGTATTGCCGGGATCGTATTAACCGTGGGTATGGCGGTAGATGCCAACGTGCTGATATTTTCCCGTATCAAGGAAGAATTGAAAAACCGCGCATCGCCGCAGCAGGCAATATCCGCCGGCTTTGATCGCGCTTTTGTCACCATTATGGACGCGAATATCACCACCTTGCTGGTGGCCGTGATTCTTTACGCCGTAGGTACGGGCCCGGTGAAAGGTTTTGCTGTCACTCTGTCTATCGGCATTCTCACGTCCATGTTTACTGCCATTATGGGCACGCGGGCCATCATTAATCTGATATACGGCGGTCGCCGTGTTAATAAACTGGCGATCTGAGGTTGAACATGCCTGATAAAATAATCAATTTCATGGGGGCGCGCAAAATTGCTGCGGCCTTTTCCATTGCCTTTGTCATTCTGTCGATCGGCTCGCTCGCGGTGAAGGGACTGAACTTCGGTCTCGATTTTACCGGTGGTACCTTGGTAGAAGTTATTTATGATGAGCCGCAGTCGCTGGACGTGGTGCGCACTGCCTTGTCCGACGCTGGCTATGAGCAGGCAATTGTAGTCAACTTTGGCGCAGACACCGACGTGCTCGTGCGTCTCCCGCAGGGGCTGAGCCCCAAATTAGGTGATCAGATACTGAAAGTTCTGGAAGACTCAGCCGGCAGTGCCGTTGAATTGCGCCGCATAGAATTTGTCGGCCCCCAGGTCGGGGAGGAACTGCGGGAACAGGGCGGATTGGCGATCCTGATGGCTTTGGCTATCGTGCTAATCTATATTTCCATGCGTTTCCAGCTCAAGTTTGCCTTCGGCGCGGTGGTTGCCTTGGGTCATGATGTCATCGTCGTGCTGGGCGTATTTTCGCTTTTCGGTTTTGATTTTGATCTGACGGTTTTGGGCGCATTGCTTGCGGTTATCGGCTATTCGCTGAACGATACCATCGTAGTATCTGACCGTATCCGTGAAAATTTTCGTAAGCTGCGCAAACAGGCATCGATTGATGTAATCAATATTTCGCTCACCGAAACGCTGGGTCGAACCTTGGTCACGTCTTTGACCACTTTGCTGGTTCTGCTGGCGTTGTTGTTCGTGGGTGGCGAAATGATCAACGGCTTTGCCAAAGCACTAACCATTGGTGTGGTTGTTGGTACATATTCATCAATCTATGTAGCCGCTAATTTCATGCTGGCAATGGGCCTTGAGAAAGAAGACCTGATGGTGCCGGAGAAAGAAGGTGAAGCGATTGACGATTTGCCCTGAATGGCGCCCTAAAGGATTTTAGTCAATCGAGTCGGGCCAGTGATCCGGGGTGAGCATAATGCGTTCGCCCCCGGTATTGATCAGCATCACTGGTCGCCTTTTTGACAGTGTGAGCACGCTATCGTCAATTGTCACCGCGCTTTCTTCGTCGGCGAGCCAATCCGGTTTGACGAGATAAAGCCAGTTCTCCGGATTTTGCTCGATTAAAAATTGCGAGCGCGTATACCAAAGTCCTCGTTCGTGTAGCGGATTAATATTCTCGGACAATGCCGCTACCTTGCAGTGGTGAAAAAGCCAGCCTTTAATGGCCACTTCCTGTTCGAGCTCGCTGATCGCGAGTTCGTTTAATATGCTCTGTGCGGCTGGTCTATTCACTAAGGCCAATTGGTGGCTCAGCATCCGCTGCCATTTTATGTCCAGGCGATCGCGGCTATTCGGGCCCAGCCATGAGCTCAAGGCTTCGTCTTCAATGGCGGGTTGCTCCGTAGCCATAAAATATTTCACTGCCAACTCCAGGTGGATGGCCCGCTGGCGATGATGGCAAAAATACAGCACATCAAGTTCCCCCAGCGTTTTACCCTTGTCCCTAATAGGCAGGTTGTGGGCGATGAGCTCGGTTTCGGGGTCGTTTTGCAGGAAAAAATGCCAGAGGGATTCAAATACAAGCCCCAAACGTTGTGAGCGACAGTTTTCGGCCAGATAATTTTGCAGTGGCGATGGGTCGGCGTCCAGGGCCATCAATCGATGGTATCGATCTTCGTGCAGTTCAAAGGCGGGTGCGGTAACCTTGTCGGCCAGATCGCTGAAGTCAGCAATCAAGGGCGGCGAGAAGCAGGCCCAGGCAAGTTGACGGACCAAGGGTTGCTTGAATGCACGAACTTTATCATTCACGCGAGCTTCTCCAGTCGGGCTATATTGCCTTGAACTACCGTATCGGCGGAGTGCATGGATTCATTTAGAAATATTGGCATAGTAGGACGCGAAGGTAACGGTGTTGCCGAAACCTTGCAACGTCTTGTTCGTTTTTTACAGTCGCGTGGGTTGACTGTTGTTCTGGGCGAGCAGATAGCGCCTTTGATGCCGAAACACGAACTGCGTGTTAGCCCCCGAAAAATGATAGGCGAACTCTGCGACCTGATCATCGTCGTGGGCGGCGATGGCAGCTTCCTTGGTGCTGCCAGAACGCTGTCGAAGCAGCCAGCACCGGTGCTGGGTATAAACCGCGGACGCCTCGGCTTTCTGACAGACATCTCACCAGACGATCTGGAAGAGCAGGTAGGTGCGGTGCTCGACGGCCAGTACACACTGGAAAAACGATTTTTACTGGATGTTGAGGTCAAGCGCAATGGTGAGCCGGTGGGAGTGGGAGAAGCCCTGAACGATGTGGTCGTTAACTCCGGTACCTCGGCGCACATGATGGAATTTGACCTCTACATAGAGGGTGAATTTGTGTACCGCCAACGCTCGGACGGTTTGATTATTTCTACCCCTACGGGTTCAACGGCTTATTCAATGTCCGGCGGCGGTCCGATTATGCATCCGCGGCTGGACGCCATTGTTCTGGTGCCCATGTTTCCCCATTCCCTGAGTAGTAGGCCAATTGTTGTCGACGGCAAAAGCGAAATTAAAATCGTGATTCAGGCCGACAACAAAACCCCGGCGCCGGTGACCTGTGATGGTCAGGAAGTTATCCCGACACATCCGGGAGATGTGGTCTACGTGCGCAAGAAGCCCCATAAAATGACGCTTATTCATCCTTCCGGCCACAGCTTCTACGCAAGTTGTCGAGACAAGTTGGGTTGGGGTGGAAAGTTGGGGGACTGATGGCGGTTGAAGCTTTACGTGTGACGCTGTCAGAGGATTTACGCCCGTTTTCGATGTTCCTCTATGAGCTTGGTGTTCGCCACCATATCAGCGAGTTGCAGGGTGATCAGGTTGTTTGGGTGGAAAGCGAGGCGGCGGTCGAAAGTGTGCGCCAAGCCTATATTCGCTTTCTCGAGGGCGATTTGCCCGTATTCACCAAAGTGGGGCGTCGCCCAACTGTGAGCGGCAGGCGTTTTCGGACGGCTCCCGTCACGATTGTCTTGATCGTGCTCAGTATTTTGGGGGCGCTCGCAACTTCCTTCAGTTTGGGTGTCAGTTCGTTTTTTTCGTACTACAGTATTGAACCTGTCCAGCAGGGATATATTCTGAGCGCCATGCCCGGCGAGTACTGGCGACTTTTCACGCCCGTATTTCTGCACTACGGACTTCTGCATATTACCTTTAACTCACTGTGGCTGTGGGAGTTAGGGCGTCGCATTGAAGTTCAACATGGCAGTTTGGCCCTGCTGCTGATTACCCTGGCTTTTGGAGTGGCGTCCAATCTCGCTCAAGTCTGGTACACACCGGGGCAGCTATTTGGCGGCATGTCGGGTGTGATATACGGTTACTTGGGCTATCTGGTAATTTGGCAGCGGATCGCGCCGGTGCCTGCTTTCGCTTTGCCCAAGGGCATTGTGATCTTCATGCTTGTCTGGTTGGTGATCTGTATGGCGGGCTTTACCGAGCTGCTGGGTTTGGGGGCTATCGCCAACGCGGCCCATTTGGGCGGCCTCATTGCGGGTGTGCTGGGCGCTGGGTTCGCTCTATTCTGGCGCCGAGTCGCACTGGGTCAGTGAGAGCTTGTCTATTCTGGTATAATTCTTCGCCTTGTTGCCGTCAGTAGAATCCGAGTTACCATGAATCTAGATCAGATGTTAAAGGCCATGAACCCCGAAGTTCACCTTGCTTTGAAGCGTGCGGTAGAAATCGGGAAATGGCCCGACGGACGCGTTCTCACCGCAGAGCAGCAAGAGATATGCATGGAGGCGGTCATTGCCTACGACGCCAAGTTCCTCAGCGAAACCGAGCGTGTTGGTTACATTGATCGCGGCAGCAAAGCCGACGGTGAACTCTGTGATGACAAGGCCGAACCCACTATTTTGAAATGGGCGGAATAGTTATGGCTGAACTGGGGCAGGGAAATGTTGCCAAAATGCGAACGCAGCTAGTGGATGGTGTGGCGCATTACAGTCTCCCCCTGGGTGACGCACAGCTGGATATGAGTGCCATGATCGGCAGCGTGGTTAAAATCGAGTTTGCTGGCGCGATCAACTGCGTTCACTGCAATCGTAAAACAAAGAGAAGCTTTAGTCAGGGGTACTGCTACCCCTGTTTTCAGAAGCTGGCTCAATGCGATAGCTGCATTGTTAGTCCGGAGAAATGTCACTACTTTGAAGGTACCTGCCGCGAACCGCTCTGGGGTGAAGAGCATTGTTTGCGAGATCATATTGTGTACCTCTCGAATACCTCTGCACTCAAGGTTGGCATTACCCGCGGAACTCAAATTCCGACACGCTGGATTGATCAGGGCGCGGTGCAGGCGCTACCTATATTTCGGGTTAGCAATCGTTTGCAGTCGGGTTTGGTTGAAACCGTGTTTAAATCACACGTCGCTGATAAAACCAGCTGGCAGGCTATGTTAAAGGCTGAGCCGGATGCGATGGATATGGTCGCGGAGCGCGAGCGTCTATTGGCTTTGTGCCAGCCTGATATTGATGCTCTGGTTGAACGGTTTGGAGAGGCTTCTATCACGGCACTCAAAGAAGTGGAAACCGCAATACGCTTCCCGGTTGAGCAATACCCGGACAAAGTGAAGACCTTTAATCTCGATAAGCTTCCACTGGCAGAAGGCACGCTTGTGGGAATTAAGGGGCAGTATCTTATTTTTGATACTGGTGTAATCAATATGCGCAAGTATGGCGGCTACGAACTTCGCCTCAGCGCCTGAAATCATACTCAATGGAGCTAACTGTCACTTATGCGCGATGCCCAGGCCAGCACTATTTATCTCAAGGATTACCGGGTACCCGATTACCTGATCGATGAGACTGAACTGCGCTTCGAATTGTTTGAAACGCATGCTCTGGTGCATTCGAATTTACGTTTTCGTCGCAACCCGCAATCGGAGCGTCTATCGGCGCCCTTGGTGCTGGACGGCTGCGAACTCGAACTAAAATCGCTTTCGATCGACAACAAAGCTTTGTCGGAAAGTTCTTACCGACTCGACGAGGAATCGCTGACAATAGATTCGGTTCCGGCGGAATTTACTCTGCAATGCACGACCCGAATTGAGCCGCAAAACAATACCTCGCTGGATGGCCTGTATCGCTCCAGTACCATGTTTTGCACCCAGTGCGAGGCGGAAGGTTTTCGCAAAATAACCTATTACCTCGACCGCCCGGACGTTATGTCTGTTTACACGGTGACGCTTGAAGCCGATGCACAAACCTATCCCGTGTTGTTGTCCAATGGCAATTTACAGCGTCGGGAAGCATTGGCCGATGGCCGGCAGCGCGCAGTTTGGCATGACCCCCATCGCAAGCCTGCGTATTTGTTTGCGCTGGTCGCGGGCGACTTGGAGCGCGTTAGCGATTCCTTTTTGACATGCGGAGGCCGTAAGGTCGATCTGCATATCTACGTTGAAGCCAAGGATCTCGATAAATGCGATCACGCCATGCAGTCGCTGAAACATGCCATGCGCTGGGACGAAGAAGTTTACGGCCGTGAATACGATCTGGATATTTTCAATATTGTCGCGGTTGATGATTTCAATATGGGGGCCATGGAAAATAAAAGCCTCAATATTTTTAACACCTCCTGTGTACTTGCGAGTCCGGAAACAACAACCGATGTCGGATTTCAGCGCGTAGAGGGCGTTGTTGCGCACGAATATTTTCACAACTGGTCGGGAAATCGCGTTACCTGTAGAGACTGGTTTCAGCTCAGCCTGAAAGAAGGTTTTACCGTTTTTCGCGACACGGAATTTTCCTCCGACATGGGCTCACCCATTGTTAAGCGGGTGGAAGATGTCAGCCTGTTGCGCACCGCTCAGTTTGCTGAAGATGCCGGTCCCATGGCTCACCCGGTTCGACCCGATTCCTATATGGAAATCTCCAACTTCTACACCGTTACGATTTACGAAAAAGGTGCAGAGGTGGTGCGTATGATTCATACGCTGCTGGGGCCTGAAAAATTTCGTGCGGGTAGCGATCTCTATTTTGAGCGTCATGACGGGCAGGCCGTAGGCTGCGAAGAATTCGTTAAGGCGATGGAAGATGCCAGCGGTATCGATCTGAGGCAATTCAGACTTTGGTACTCACAAGCGGGGACGCCGCAGGTTAAGGTGGCGGGCCAATATGACGCGCAAGCGCAAACTTACACCTTGAACGTCGCGCAAAGCTGTCCGGATACACCCGGGCAGAGCAATAAGAAGCCCTTTCATATTCCGCTGGCTATGGGACTCGTGGGGGAGGCGGGCAGTTTGCCGCTGACACTGCGAGATGCGGAGCCGAATACGGAAACGACTGACAATACCTACGCTGTATTGAATCTCACTGAAGCCTCGCAGCAGTTTGTCTTTACGCAAGTAAAAGAGAGGCCCGTGCCGAGTTTGTTCAGGGGTTTTTCCGCGCCGGTTAAGTTGAGGGTAGACTACAGCCGCGACGATTTATTGTTCCTCATGCAAAACGACAGTGATGGCTTTAATCGTTGGGAGGCCTCTCAGCAGTTGGGCGTGTTGGTGCTTAGCGATATGGTGGCTGCACATCAGGCGGGCGAGAGCCTGGCTCTGGATGAGCGCGTGATTACCGCCGGTCGCAATTTGTTGGCGGATGAATCACTGGACCCGGCGATGGTTGCCTTAATGCTGACCTTGCCAAGTGAGGCCTATATGGCCGAACAAATGCAGCCGGTTGATGTGCTATCGATTCATAATGCTCGCAATCAGGCGCGTCTGGAGTTGGCGATGGCATTGCGGGATGACTTACTCCTGGCCTATCGTCGTTTGAGTATGAGTCAGGGACGTTACGCGCCGAGTTCGGAGCAAATCGCGAGCCGCAGTCTCAAGAATCTGGCTTTGCAGTATCTGATGCTCCTGCCGGGGGCCGACGTCTTGCCGCTGTGCCTGACGCAGCTTGAAGACGCCGATAATATGACGGACCGTATTGCTGCCCTAGCTGCCTTGGTCAACAGTGAGCACGAAACTGAAACCGCCAAGGCATTGAAAGAATTTTATGAAAGCTGGAAGCATGAGCCGCTGGTCGTAAACCAGTGGTTTCAGGTACAGGCCTGTTGTCAGCGTCCGGACACGCTGGCTCGTGTTCGTCTCTTGCTGGAACACCCGGCATTCGACTCACGCAATCCGAATAAAATTCGCTCAGTGGTTGGCGCATTTTGCGGTCAAAATGCGGTTAACTTTCATCAGGTCGATGGTGCGGGTTACCGCTTCCTTGCAGATCAAGTTATACAGCTTAATCGCAGCAATCCCCAAATTGCCTCACGTTTGTTGGGGCCGCTCAGCAAGTGGCGTAAATTCCTGCCCGAACAGCAGTCGCGCATGAAGGCGGAGCTGGAGCGAATTGCCGCTGAGCCGAAGTTATCGCGAGATGTGTTTGAGATTGTATCCAAATCTCTCCAGTCCTAATTTTTTTCACTTCGGGGCCCTTTTGATGCGGGCAGTGGTTGGATAATACTGCCTGTGCCATGAGGCTTTCCCTTTGACTCGTTGTTCGGGCCAGGGCATAGGCCGTGTGCCCAGCCACCTGAAGCGGACACTGACCGTATCGCGGCTATCCCAAGTTTATGCTCTGTGAGCCCGCGCAGGTTAAGTTTCCGTAACAGCGTTTCACTGGCGTGATGCCAGCGCTATACTCCCAAGCCTAATAACCATTAGTTTACTGCTGACAGGAAGGAGGGCCGCATGTCCATATATCAGGCTATTGAGAAGGCGGGTGAAAACCGCCGGGTATACCAGTTGACCAGTCCGGTCACGATGGAACCTATTGGCGAGCTGGTTTGTGCCAATACCGATGATGTGCGCGCCGCCGTTGCCAAGGCACGTGAAGCGCGAGCTGCATGGAGCGAAACCAGTGTAGAGGAGCGCGCCAATTACATCAAAAAGGCCGCGCAGATCATACTCAAGCGGCAGGATGAAATTTGCGAAGCCGTTATTAAGGAAACCGGCAAAGTACCGGCGGATGCCTTGAGCATGGAAATTTTTTCCGTCGTTGATGCGATGACTTACTACGCCAAGCATGCCAAGAAATTCCTAAAAACCGAAAAACGCAAAGTGCCGGGCATTGTTGGGCTCGGCAAGAAAATGAAGATTGTTTACAAGCCGCTGGGCGTCGTTGGCATTATCGTGCCCTGGAACGGTCCCTTCGTACTGGCAGCGAACCCGGCTGCGCAAGCCCTGCTCGCTGGTAACACAGTGGTCCTGAAGGGCTCGGAAGTGACACCCTATTCCACCAAACTACTGGAAGATATCTATCGGGAAGCGGGGCTACCCGAAGGCGTATTGCAGGTTCTGATGGGCGATGGTCAAACAGGCGCTGATCTCGTGGAATCCGGTGTTGATAAAATCTCTTTCACGGGCAGTGTCCGCACCGGCAAGCTCGTGGCCGAATCCTGCGCCCGGCAATTGATTCCTGTCACGCTGGAATTGGGCGGTAAAGATGCCATGATCGTTTGCGCGGATGCCAACTTGGATCGTGCGGTAGACGGTGCGCTGGTCGGCTCGTGCATGAATACGGGGCATTACTGCTGCGGTACCGAGCGTATATATGTCGTGGCCAGTGTTTACGACGAATTTGTAAGCAAGATTGTTGAACGCACCAAGGCGCTGAAGCAGGGCCCCGAGCACGGCGGCGATGAAGATGTCGGTGCAGTTTTCTGGGATCGTCAGATGACAATCATCGAAGACCACGTGGAAGACGCCAGAAAAAATGGTGCCAAAATACTGGTTGGCGGTGGTCGGAATCCGAATCAGAAAGGCCTGTACTATTTGCCCACGGTGATTACCGATGTCACCCACGACATGACCATTATGCGCGATGAAACCTTTGGTCCGATTATCTGTATTCAGAAAGTTCAGGACGAAAATGAAGCCTTGCGCTTGGCTAACGATAGCGAGTTCGGTTTGAACGGCAATGTCTGGACCAGTGATCTGGAGAAGGGCTTTAACCTGGCTCGTCGGATCGACACGGGTGGCGTGAGCATTAACGATATGGCTATGACCTACGGCGTGCCCTCGGCGCCTTTCGGCGGCCGCAAGCACAGCGGTATTGGCCAGGTGAATAGCGTTACCGGTTTGCGCGGTTATTGCTTCGCACAGCCCATCCTGATCGACAAAGGCAAGGGCAAATTGCAGAGTGGTTACCCTCACAGCGCACAGAATGTGGAAGGCATGAAGAAGTTCATGAACATTCTCTGGGCAAAAACGCCGATAGGTCGTTGGCTGGCTTAATCCGGTCTGCCTCCGCTTTCAGGCCCGTAGTGAACGAAAACACTCTACGGGCTTGAATCAGCGCGGACCGGCGGGCAATTGGAGGCGCTACTCGGCGCTGAGCATGTCGTTATAAGTATATCGCTAAATCTTATAACGCACTGTTTTTTATACACTTTTTATTCTATTTCCAAGCATCCTGTGCTATCGTTGCCTCCCTGCTATTAAGAGTGCGCGAGAAGCGAACTGTGAAAAATCTGGATTTAGCCAAACTCAATGCCGAACTCGAAGGCAAATCGCCCGAGGAAATTATCCGTTGGGCGCTCTCTTTGGGTGAGCCGGTTATGGCCAGCACGAGTTTTTCTCGCAACGCAGCCGTTATGTTGCACTTGGTGACCCAAGTGGATGCCAGCGTGCCGGTCGTATGGGTGGACAGCGGTTACAACGTTGCTGACGCTTACCGAGTGGCTGAGCGTCTGATGAAAGAATTGAAACCCAATATGCAGATTTTCACCCCCGTCATGACCTCCGAGCGCCGCAACGCCATTATGGGTGGAATTCCTCATCCGGACGATACTCCCGAGCTGTTTCAGGAGTTTACCCGTCAGGTAAAACTTGAGCCCTTTGATCGTGCACTCAAGGCACTGCAGCCCAAAATCTGGATCACGGGTATACGCAGGGAAGAAACTGACTTCCGTAAAGGCCTTGATATCCTTTCCCTGGATGCGCGCGGCCTGCTTAAGGTGGCGCCAATTTTTTCCTGGACTCAGGACGATATTGAAGCCTACATGGCGGAACACAAATTACCCAGCTGTAAGCACTACTTTGACCCCACCAAGGTTGCGGAGAATGCTGAATGCGGTTTGCATACCGCTGCGTAGTTTTCTTCCATCTGCCGGGCCCATTAAGCCTTGGTAACCTGACTGTATCCTAGCTCCACTTCGCGTAAACTACAGCCTCAAATAATAAGGATGTGTCCGCAATGCGATCACGCTTAGTGTGCTCTGTGCTTTGCCTTATGGCGCTATTTCTCACAGCCTGCGAAAAAAAACCGCCGCCGGCTGCTGTCCAAGCCCAAGCAGAGCATTTAGCGGTAACTACTGTAACGTTAAAACCCCAAGATTGGCGTCTACAGTTCACGGCCTATGGGCATTTTGAATCGACTGAAGAAATTACAATCAGTGTTGAATTTTCAGGCACGGTAAAAAAAGTTCACTTTCGCGAGGGGCAGAACGTCAGCGCCGGCGATTTGCTGATCGAATTGGACGACCAGAAACAGCAGTTACGCGTACGCCAATCGAAAGCCAATTTGCTGAGCGCCCAGGCCGAACTGGAGAAATCCCGCGCTACCTATTTCCGCTACCGTGACTTGATGACTAAAGGTGCCTTGTCGCGAGAGCAACTTAAGCAGAGCGAAGCCAGTTACGAGCGTTCTCGTGCGATGGTCGAAGAGTCTGAAGCGGCACTGGCCCTAGCAGAACAAAATCTGCGGGAAACGAAAATTATCAGCCCGGTCGATGGCGTGATTGACCGCAAAATGGTCGAGCCGGGGCAGACCGTTTTACCGGGCAATATGTTGGCAACGGTGCAAGTTGCCGACACCCTGCGCGTGGTGACTTTCGTCAGCGAACGCGAAGTTAATCAGTTACACCTTGGCGATCAGGCAACTGTGTCGACACCAGCGGTACCGGGTAAGTTATTTGATGCGCGGGTCGAGCTGGTCAGTTCAGTGGCAGATAATGCGACTGGCAATTTCGCTGTAAAACTCACGGTGAGCAATGCTGACCGTCAACTGCGCTCGGGCATGTCTGCCCAAATCAATATGTCGGGAATCGTACGAAAGAACGTACTCGTTCTCAACAAAGCCCACCTTGCGGATAGAAACCGCCGCCGGGTGGTATTTATCTATACCGACGGTGTAGCTCGGCAAGTCGAACCCAGCTTCGGCGCAAGTGCCGGCGAAAACCTGCCGGTGCTTGCGGGTCTTGAAGCGGGAGATCAACTGATCATAAGTCACATGGATCTACTAGCAGATGGAAGGCCGGTCGGTTTGGCCGGGGCGGAGTAATGAGGGCTTTGATTGGTTTCTTCGCCCAGCGGCCTCTACTGGTAAATTTGCTGCTCATAATGATTTTTCTTGGTGGTTATGTTGTAGCCCGTTCGCAGGTCTATAGCAGCTACCCCTCGCTGGATACCGGTGTTTTTATCGTTACAACACCCTGGCCGGGGTCCGGTGCGGAAGATGTTGAACTTGCGCTCACTGTGCCCTTGGAAGAAGAGGTGCTCAAAATCGAGGGCATCGATAGTTTGCGCTCGGCGAGTATGGAGGGGCAGTCCAGTGTAATGGTGAAGTCCAACCCGGATAATACCCGTGCACAAAACCGCGTTTTCCGAGACGACCTGCAAAAAGCGATTGATCGCGCCTACCAGCGTATGCCGGCTGAAGTTCCCGAGAAGCCGGACCTCTATGCAGAAGATCCTGACCGCACGCCGGTTATGGAAATACTGATAAGCGGCGCGGTGGATGAAGATGTGCTGCGTAAGACTGCCCGTGGATTGCAAGTTGATTTGCGAAGGGTCAAGGGTGTGGCGGGTTCCGATCGGGTGGGGTATCGACGCAAAGAGGTCAAGTTGCTACTCAATCCGCAGCGTCTGCAACAGCTGGGAATGGACTACGATGAAATTACTGCGGCCATTCGGGCCCGTAACGTGCGCGACTCTGGCGGCTCTTTGGAGTCGGCAACCTCCGAACGCGATATTGTAACGGTGGGTCAGTTCGGGCATCCGCGCGAAGTTGAAAACGTCATAGTGCGTGCGGCAGGGCGCAATAATTTCGTGCGTATTAAAGATATCGCCGAAGTGGTTGTGGATTACGAAGATTGGGTTGTACAACCAATGGCTAATGGCAAGCCGGGTGTCAGTCTGCTTGTGAAGAAAACCGCCAATGCGAATGGTTTGGCCGTATCAGACGACTTGCGGGAATTTATTGTTGAGCAGCAAGCTTTGATGCCTCCCGGCGTAGAGCTTACAGCTTTCAATGACACGACTCGCTACGCCCGTAATCTGCTGGAAATGTTAACCAGCAACGCCTTGGTGGGTATGGTGCTGGTATTTTTCACTCTGCTAGCTTTTTTCCCCTTTCGCTTTACGATTTGGGTTGTGGTGGGTATTCCTGCCGCTATTCTGCTTACCTTTATGCTTATGCCTACGCTCAATATTTCGATGAATCAACTGAGCATGTCCGGCTTGATTCTGATGTTGGGTGTGCTGGTCGATGATGCCATTGTTATTGCTGAAAGTATTTTCCGTGAGGCTGAAAAAGGCAAGCCACCCTTGCAGGCGGCCATCGATGGCACTACCGTTATGGCAGCACCGGTTATAACCAGTTCAGCGACGACCGTGCTGGCGTTTATGCCTTTGGTGTTTTTGTCGGGCATGGAAGGCAAGTTTTTATGGATGCTGCCGGCGGTAGTTGTCATGGTGCTGTTTGCGTCTTTGTTGGAATGCAAGTTGATGCTTCCTGCCCACATTGCTCATGCCCTGCGCGGGAGCGTCGCAGGCGAAGGCCAGTCGCTGTCGCGGTCTTGGTTTAATCCCGTTGAACGCGCTTATATTTGGATTATGCGCCACATGTTCCGACATCGGGTTATTAGCTTTCTGGCGATTGCCGCGCTGGCTGGTGCTGCGGCAATGTACAGCGCTCAAAAACTTACCTTTGATTTGTACCCCGATGGCGACACTGATTCGATATCGGTGCAGCTCGAATTGCCGCTGGGCTCTTCCTTCGACACTACCCGCGAACGCTTAGGTCAATTTGAAAAGGACATGATTAGTTATGTCGGCGCGGGCGACATTCTTGCCAGCAAGATTACTATCGGTCATCACGATACGATAAATATGCCTACGGTTACCGAGGGGCGTCAAAACTCCTGGGGATTGATCGATGTCTATCTCAAGCCGCAAATGGAAAGAACGCGTGACTCGCTCGCCATTGTTGCAAGTATGCGAGAGTTTGTTAAAACCCAATCCGATATGCTGATGGTGCGTGTATCGCCCAATGAGAATTCGCCCCCCAGCGGTCCGGCCATTGAGCTTGATGTGGTCGGCAATACTGATGATCGCTACCTTGTTGCGGATCAGCTGGTTCATGCGATTGAACAGATGTCGGGTGTAAGTCAGGTGTGGACATCCTACAAGCGCGGTAAGGATGTGATTGACCTTAAGCTAAAGCATGAACTATTGGCTAACTATGGGCTTACGGTTAAAGGTGTCACGCAGGCCGTACGGGTCGCTTTTGACGGCATGCTGGTTGATGAGATGCAAACAGTCGACGAACGAATTCGCTTTCGACTGCAGTACCGACAGCCGGAGCAGGGGCAGCTGGAGACTTTGTACGGACTCACGCTAATTAACAGTCGTGGCCAGCCGGTCTTGCTGCGCAGCGTTGCCGATTTCGAAACGACGCCTTCAGAGGGAACCTTGTTTCATTATTTTGGTGAGCGTACGGTCACTGTTTCAGCCGATATTAATAAGGAGCTGGTTTCAGTGGCTCAAATTAATCGGAGGGTGGCGGACTCTATTGAGGCGCAACAACTACGCGAGCAGTTTTCAGAGGTAAAAATTATCACCGGTGGTGAAGCTGATCGGCAACAGGATGCCATTGGCAATGTCGGTAACGCCGCGTTGTTGGCGGGTGTCGGTATCTTGGTTTTGCTGGTGTTGTTATTTAATTCTCCCACGCAACCCTTGTTGATCTTGCTGGTGATTCCGCTGGGCGTGCTGGGTGTCATGTTTGCCTTTGCGCTTCAGAATATGGAATTGAGTTTGTCGGCGCTGGTTGGTGTTACCGGCTTAACCGGAATTCTGGTGAATGATTCACTGATTATGATTGACCAGCTCAACAGGGCGCGCAGTGCCGGTGTTATTGAACGTGATGCCCTGGTGCAAACGGCCAGTACGCGCTTGCGGCCTATTTTCATCACGACGGTGACAACGGTGGCGGGGCTTTACCCTGTGGCCTACGGCTTGTTTGGCTTGAACCCTATTGTTGCGCCCATCGCCATGGTTATGCTCTGGGGCGTGATATTCGGTAGTATAATCACTCTCTTTTACCTGCCCAGCCTCTACGCTTTGGAGCAGGATTTTACGCGTATGTTTCGCCGTAAGCAGTCATGAGCGAAACAGGCGAGATGCTTTTTTGTTGAACACTTATTATTGACCCAATGTCTTCGAAGGATGTCTATGTATAGCTTGATGCAAGCCCTCCTGTTTCGCTTGCCCGAAGAAACTTCCCATCATCTGGGCATGCGCGGAATAGCCTTGGCTAAGCGTTTTTGTTTAACGCGGCTGGTGGCGCCGGGCCTCATAGAGAAGCCGGTGGAAGTTATGGGGATTCGTTTTCCCAACCCCGTAGGCTTGGCGGCCGGGCTCGATAAAGATGCGAAATACATTAATGGCCTTGCCGCTTTGGGCTTTGGTTTCATCGAAGTTGGTACCGTAACCCCTAAACCGCAGCCGGGGAATCCCTTGCCACGTCTGTTTCGGCTGCCGGAAGCCCAAGCCATTATCAATCGTATGGGCTTTAATAATCTTGGTGTGGACCATTTGGTCGAACAAGTAAAAAAGGCCAAGTTTAAAGGCGTCCTCGGAATCAATATCGGTAAAAATAAAGACACCCCTGCAGAGAATGCCGTTGATGATTATCTTATCTGTATGCGCAAAGTTTATGCCTACGCGTCTTACATTACGGTGAATCTGTCTTCGCCGAACACGCCGGGTTTACGCGACTTACAGTTTGGTGAGCCGCTCAAGCAGTTGCTGTCTCAATTAAAAGCTGCGCAGTCCGAATTAACTCAGCAGCATGGTCGCTATGTGCCGGTCGCGGTCAAAATCGCGCCGGATATGGCGCCTGATGATATCGCCAATGTCGCTGCCGTTTTTTTGGAGCTCGGAATCGATGGCGTAATAGCGACCAATACCACGATTGAGCGTGAGGCCGTCAAGCACCTGAAGCATGGCGCTGAGGCTGGTGGTTTGAGTGGTGCGCCGGTGCGGAAAAAATCCACGGAGGTAATACGCGAATTATCGAAGCATCTTAAAGGCAAAATCCCGATCATTGGCGTTGGCGGAATTATGCGCGGCGAAGATGCCGCGGAGAAAATTGCCGCCGGTGCATCTCTGGTGCAAATCTATAGCGGGTTTATTTACGCTGGTCCGCAGCTTGTGGCCGACGCGGTTCGCGCCATTCCCTAGTACGATGAGTGTACTACGCTAGCACGATGATTTCGATTCGCGCCTTTCATCCTGACGACGAGCCCCAGCTCATTGAATTGGCTAACAACGAGAGCGTCACCCGTTACCTTCGGGACAATTTCCCCAAACCCTATACCCGTCGTGACGCCCGCTACTGGATAGAAGAGGGTTCCAGCAATGACCTGGGTCAGCATTTTGCAATTTCTCTTGATGGCGACTGCATAGGCGGTACTGGCGTGTATTGGGGGAGGGGCGAGTTTCGGTTTGTTGGCGAAATTGGTTATTGGCTGGGTGAGCCTTTTTGGGGAAAGGGCTACGCAAGCGCGGCCTTGGGCCTGCTAACCGAATGGGTATTCAAACACACCGAGCTGCAGCGGCTTTTTGCCCATGTTGTTGAGCCCAACCTAGCATCGATGCGGGTGCTGGAAAAAAATGCCTACGAAAAAGAAGGTGTGCTTCGTAAGGCCGTGTGCAAGCGCGGCGTAATCTATGATGAGCACCTTTTTTCTCGCGTGCGCTAAGTTTACGCAATCGCCTCTTCGCCGATAAAAAGCGGGTATTACTTAACTTGCGCATTCCACTGCAAGCCGGTTTTGTCGCGGCTGTCATCACTCATCAAATACACATACAGCGGCATAATCTCTTCGGGTTCCGGGTTTGATTTCGGATCTTCACCCAAATAGGCGTTGCGCCGCATTGCCGTGTTTGTGGCTCCCGGGTTTAGGCTGTTGACACGTATATTGCCAGTGTTCGCGAGTTCGTCGGCCAGTACCTGAACCAGGCCCTCGGTCGCGAACTTGGACACAGCATAAGCGCCCCAGAAAGCACGGCCGCTTCGGCCAACGCCGGAAGAGGTGAAGATGACCGATGCGGTCGCGGCTTTATCAAGTAGCGGTAATAGCGCTTTGGTCAGCATAAAGTTGGAGTTAAGGTTGATTTGCATGACTTCGTTCCAGCTTTCGATGCTGGTCTGGGCAATGCTACGACGTTCGCCAAGAATGCTGGCATTGTGGAGCAAGCCGTGGAGATTGCCGAACTCTCGTTCCAGGGTGTCGCGCAGATCATCGAAGTCTTTCATGGCTGCGCCACCCAGGTGCATGGGATAAATGGCGGGCTGGGCCCCACCGGCGGCTTCAATCTCGTCGTACACCGCTTCGAGTTTTGAAATTGTTTTGCCCAGAAGAATAAGAGTGGCACCGTAACGGGCGTAGGCTAGTGCGGCGGCACGGCCAATACCGTCACCAGCGCCTGTGACCAGAATATTTTTTCCTTTCAGGCAATCGCTAGCGGGCTGAAAGTTATCGGGTAGGGTGTGTATCACGATATCTCCTGAAGTTGTTCAAGAATCTGAATGATGTCTATCGACTGCTGAACGGTATAGTCGGCGTTCCAGCTGTCGGCGGGATCGTCCTTGTGAATATAGCCGTAGCTGCAAGCGATGGTGGTGCTACCTGCATTTTTCCCGGCTTCTATATCACGTCGGTGGTCGCCCACATACACGCTCGATTCCGCATCTGCGCCGAGCTGGTTGCAGGCCAGCAGAATAGGCTCCGCGTGCGGTTTACGTTGTCTTACATGGTCCGGGCAAACCAGACTTTTGCAGCGCCGGTCTAATTGTAAATCCCGGATTAGCGGCTCAGCGTAAAGCGAGGGCTTGTTGGTCACAATTCCCCAGCTAATATTGCGAACTTCCAGCCACTCCAGAACTTCGTTCATGCCGGTGTAAAGACGCGACTCGACGGACAATTGTTGCAGGTAGTCGTCTAATAATTCCTGTCGCAGCGGCTCGAAGCCTTCCTCGCCTTCCCGGAGTTCGAAGCCAAGTTCAATCAAGGCGCGCGCGCCTTCTGATACGGTGGCGTGCACGCGTTCGTAGGGGATGTCGGATAGGCTGCGACGCCGGCGCATACCGTTTAATACTCGCGCAAAATCAGGGGCGGTATCAATCAGGGTTCCGTCGAGATCGAACAGTACGGCTTGAATCATATCGTCAGGCCGGTTTTTTAGCGTGAACGATGTAGTTCACGTCGGTGTCGCTGCCCATGGCATAGTGCTTGGTGATGGGGTTGTAGGTCATGCCGCTGACGTCCTGAATTAGCAAGCCTGCGTCGCGTATATAGCCAGCCAGTTCGGAGGGGCGAATGAATTTCGCGTATTCGTGGGTGCCGCGCGGTAGCAATCTGAGCAGGTACTCGGCACCGACAACCGCGAATAGGAAAGATTTGGGGTTGCGATTGATTGTCGAGAAAAACAGGTCGCCGCCGGGTTTGCACAAATCAGCGCAGGCTTGAATCACCGAGCCGGGTTCGGGAACGTGCTCCAGCATTTCCAGACAAGTAATACGGTCAAAGCTCTCGGGCATTTCTGCGGCTAAAGCCTCGGCGGTTGTCTGCCGGTAATCGACATCAACGCCGGATTCCAGCTTGTGTAGCTGGGCTACGCTAAGAGGGGCTTCGCCCATGTCGATACCGGTTACGCGCGCGCCGCGGTGAGCCATGGCTTCGCTTAGTATGCCGCCGCCGCAGCCGACGTCGATAACGGACTTACCCGCCAGTGAAGCGCGCTCGTCAATGTAGTTGACCCGCAGCGGATTGATATCATGCAAGGGTTTGAATTCACTTTCGCGATCCCACCAGCGGTGGGCAAGTTCTTCAAATTTCGCGATTTCGGCGGGGTCTACATTCTCGAGTGACACGGCTCAGGATTCCTTGCTGATTTGTTGGCGCCAATACTGCGCGCGCTCACGAATTTCGTCGATATTGAGTGTGGTCAGGCGTCGATTATCCATGACCATGCGGCCGTTAATCCAACTGTGACTCACGGCATTGCCTACCTGTGTGTAGACCAGCTGAGAAATAGGGTTGTATACGGGCTGCTGTTCCAGTGCCGACAAGTCCACCGCAATGAGATCGGCTAGTTTACCGACTTCCAGGCTGCCCAGCTCATGGTCTTGCCCCATGGCGCGGGCACCCTTGATGGTGGCCATCTCCAAAGCCACCGTATCGGGCAGGGCGGCAGCATCGCCGGTGAGGCCTTTGGCCAGCAGTGCGGCGCTACGCATTTCATTGAAGAGGTTGAGCGTATTGTTGCTGGCCGCGCCGTCCGTGCCCAGCGCGACATTAATCCCGGCATCGAGCATGCTTTGTACCGGTGAAAAGCCGCTGGCCAGTTTCATGTTGGATTCGGGGCAGTGGATAGCATGGCAGTTATTATCGGCGAGGATGCGAATATCCTCTTCATTCACGCTGACCAGATGCACACACTGGGTGCGAGGGCCGAGAATGCCGCGCTCAGCCAGGCGGGCGATCGGGCGCATGCCGAATTCTTTCTCGGATTGGGCAACTTCAAAGGCGGTTTCATGTAAATGAACCTGAATGTTGATTTCGCCGCCATGTAGCTCGGCGGCCAGCGTAGCAATGCGATTCATCGCTTCGTCACCAACGGTGTAGGGGGCGTGCGGTCCAAAGGCCACTGTTATCAGAGGGTTGTGTTTATTGTCGTCGTGAACCTGCAGGCCTTTGTGTATATAGTCATCAGGATTCTGGCCCCAGGCGCTCGGAAATTCGAATACCGGAAAGGTCAGCTGCGCGCGCATACCGGCCTGGGTTGCGGTCTTGGCCGCAATATTGGGGAAAAAGTACATATCGCTGAAAGTGGTGGTACCGCTGCGGATCATCTCGGCCATGGCCAGATTGACACCGTCGCGGACGAACTCTTCATTCACCCACTTGCCTTCAGCAGGCCAGACGTGATCGTTGAGCCAGACATCCAGTGGCAAATCGTCCGCCATGCCCCGAAATAGACTCATAGCGGCGTGGCCGTGGCTGTTGATCAAGCCCGGCATGAGAGCGTGCTCGGGCAGCTCAAGCACCTTCTTTGACTTGAGTTTGCGCGCCTGCTCTGCGGGTAGAATCGCGCTGATCTTGTTGCCGCTAATGGCGAGCGCATGCTCGGTCAGCACCGGCGCGTTTTCGGTAACAGGAATGATCCATCGTGCAAAAATCAGGCAGTCTGCCTGCTGGTCAGTGGTCGCAGTCATCGTGCGCGGGCTTCCCCTGTGTGAAAAGCGGCAAGTATAACCGGATTGCCCGCCAAAATGCTGCCATATCTACGCTAAGACCCTGTAAAAGCCGGTAATTCACTGTGAGAAATTGGCCCCGTTGTGCTATTCTTGCGCACTTGATTTCGGTGTCTGAACGCCACTTTGGTGTCAGTTCCGAGGGGATATCCCCAGCTGCTTTTTCTTCCTGGATATCGAGGCCATTGTTGGCCCCGGGCGGGGAGTTTTTGTACCCGAAAGCAGCCTACGAATAACAACCAGCTTCACTAAGGACATCGGATTGCATGGGTGAGTTAGCGAAAGAGATTCTACCGGTCAATATCGAGGACGAACTGAAAAAGTCCTACCTCGACTACGCCATGAGCGTCATTGTTGGGCGTGCTTTGCCTGACGTGCGCGATGGCCTTAAACCTGTTCACAGACGTGTGCTGTTTGCCATGAGTGAGCTGAACAACGACTGGAACAAGACCTATAAGAAGTCTGCCCGTGTTGTTGGTGACGTTATCGGTAAGTATCACCCCCATGGGGACTCCGCTGTCTACGATACTATAGTCCGGATGGCGCAGCCTTTTTCCCTGCGCTACATGCTGGTAGACGGTCAGGGTAACTTTGGCTCGATTGACGGCGACTCCGCGGCGGCCATGCGTTACACCGAGATCCGGATGCGCAAAATCGCCCACGAGATACTTGCGGATCTCGAGAAAGAGACCGTGGATTGGGTGCCAAACTACGACGGCACTGAAATGATTCCGGCAGTTATGCCTACGCGGGTCCCTAACCTGCTGATTAACGGCTCCTCGGGGATTGCTGTGGGTATGGCAACCAATATTCCGCCTCACAACCTGACCGAGGTGGTGGGTGGCTGTTTGGCGCTACTCGACAACCCGGATATGACGGTTGAAGAGCTGATGGAAATCATTCCCGGGCCTGATTTCCCGACGGCGGCAATCATTAATGGCCGTGCCGGCATCCTGCAGGCTTATCGGACTGGTCGCGGTCGTATCTATGTGCGTGCCCGCGCCGAAGTCATTACTAACGAAAAAACGAATAAAGACACCATTATCGTCTCCGAACTGCCCTATATGGTGAACAAGGCCCGGCTGATTGAAAAAATCGCGGATCTGGTAAAAGAGAAGAAGATTGAAGGCATTTCCGAGCTGCGTGATGAGTCGGATAAAGACGGTCTGCGTGTGGTTATTGAGATGAAGCGCGGGGAAAGTGGAGAGGTCGTGCTGAATAATTTGTACGCACAGACCCAGCTGCAAAGCGTATTCGGCATCAATATCGTTGCTTTGGTAGACGAGCAGCCTAAACAGATTAATTTGATTGGTTTGCTCGAATACTTTTTGCGACATCGGCGGGAAGTGGTTACACGTCGTACTATTTATCTGCTGCGCAAGGCTCGCGAGCGAGGCCATCTGCTTGAAGGTCTGGCGGTTGCAATTGCCAACATCGACGAGATTATCCAGCTGATTAAGGCTTCGCCCACCGCGGCGGAGGCAAAAGAAGGTCTATTAGCCAAGGGTTGGGCGCCCGGCGACGTTCAGGCGATGCTGGACCGGGCTGGCGAGACCGCTTGTCGCCCGGATGAGTTGCCGGTTAATTTTGGTATGCACGACGGACTCTACTTTCTGTCACCAGAGCAAGTGCAGGCCATTCTGGATCTGCGTCTGCAAAAGCTTACCGGCCTGGAACATGACAAGCTGATTACCGAATATCAGGAAAAATTGGACGAGATTATCGAATACCTGAGTATTTTGGGTGATTCTGATCGCTTAAAGCAGGTAATTCGTGAAGAGCTGGAAGCTGTGCGCGCTGAATTCGGCGACGAGCGTCGCAGTGAAATTATCGAGTCTTTGATGGATTTGACGGATGAAGATCTGATCAATGAAGAAGACCGGGTTGTGACGATTTCTCATTCCGGTTACGCCAAAACCCAGCCGTTAGACGATTATCAGGCGCAAAAGCGTGGTGGCATGGGTAAGTCGGCAACGCAGGTAAAAGACGAAGACTTCATCGAGCATTTGATGATTGCCAACACCCACGACACGCTGATGTGTTTCTCCAATTTGGGTAAGGTGTACTGGATTAAGGTATATCAGATACCTGTGGCTGGCCGCAGTGCGCGCGGACGCCCCATCGTTAATTTACTGCCACTGGATGAAGACGAGAAAATAACCTCGATACTGCGTATAGACGAGTATCTGGATGATCACTTCATATTCTTCGCCACAGAATTTGGCACAGTGAAAAAGACGCCGCTTAAAGATTTTTCCCGCCAGCGCAGTGTGGGATTGCGGGCCATCGAGTTGGAAGAGGGCGACCGATTAGTCGGTACGGCAATTACTGACGCCGACAGCGACGTGATGTTGTTTGCCAGCACGGGTAAGGCCGTGCGCTTCAAGGGCGAAGATGTTCGTTCGATGGGGCGCACAGCGAAGGGTGTGCGTGGTATTCGTATGCCTGAAGGTCACAGGATGATCTCATTGATCATCCCGAAAGAGGGCGGGCGCGTGCTAACCGTATCTGAAAATGGCTACGGCAAGCGCTCAGAGTTGAGTGAATTTCCCACCAAGGGACGTGCAACCCAGGGCGTAATTGCCATGGCAACCAGCGAGCGTAATGGCGCACTGGTTGGCGCAGTGCAAGTCTTTGAAGGCGACGAGCTCATGCTGATCTCCGACCAGGGTACCTTGGTGCGTACGCGAACCGATGAGGTCTCTGTGCTGAGTCGTAACACTCAGGGTGTGCGCCTGATTCGTTTGAAGGCCGGTGAAAATCTTGTCGGTGTTGAGCGTATCGAAGAAAGTGATGAGGAAGTTGAAGGCGAAGTGATTGCTGAGCCCGAAGCCTAAGAAACTGTAGGAGTGTGCCCCGCAGGCGATCGATACTTGGATTCGCCTGCCGGGCAGGCTCCTGTAGAGAATTTGAATTTTTTATTTATTAAGTGAGCAGCATGACCCGTAAATACAATTTTTGTGCAGGCCCTGCGGCATTGCCTTTAGAAGTCCTGGAAGAAGCACAGCGCGATTTGGTGGATTGGCAAGGCAGCGGTCTGTCAATTATGGAAATGAGTCACCGCTCATCGGAGATTGTCGGTGTAGCCACTCAGGCCGAGCAGGATCTGCGTGAGTTGATGGGCATTTCTGACGATTACGCAGTGTTGTTTGTGCAAGGTGGAGCTACTGCACAGTTTTCAGCTGTGCCGTTGAATTTGCTGGGCGACGCCAAGTCTGCCGACTATGTCAATACAGGGCAGTGGTCCAAAAAAGCCATTAAAGAAGCAAAGCGCTACTGCGAGGTCAATGTCGTTGCCAGCTCTGAAGCTGATAACTTTGCCAGCATTCCGGCTTTTGAAAGCTGGAAGCTGAATCAAGACGCGGCCTATCTGCACTATACCCCCAACGAAACTATTGGTGGCGTAGAGTTCTTCTGGACGCCGGAAGTCGACGTTCCGGTTGTCGCGGATATGTCGTCAACCATTTTGTCGCGCCCGATTGATGTTAATAAGTTTGGCTTGATCTATGCCGGCGCCCAGAAAAATATCGGTCCGGCAGGTTTAACGATTGTTATCGTTCGCAAGGATTTGTTGGGTAAGGCGCATCCGCTGTGTCCGGTTGGGATGGACTATCAGGTTGCGGCTGAAAACGAGTCTATGTACAACACACCGCCGACGATGGCGATTTATCTGGCGGGTCTTGTCTTTAAGTGGCTTAAGGCCAAGGGTGGTCTTGCGGCGATGGAAGTTGTGAATCGCAAGAAGGCAGAGAAGCTGTACAGCTATATCGATAACAGCGGCTTTTATGGCACTCCCGTTGAAGTGGCGAGCCGTAGCCTGATGAATATTCCTTTTACCTTGGCCAGTGCAGACCTCGATAAGGCTTTCTTGACCGGAGCTGACGAAGCTGGTTTGCTCAATCTGAAGGGCCATCGCTCGGTTGGCGGTATGCGTGCCAGTGTGTATAACGCTGTCCCGGAAGCGGCGGTGGACGCCTTGATTGACTATATGAAGGACTTTGCACAGCGCAATGGATGAAGCGTCTGAACTAAACAAGCTGCGTGAGCAGATCGATAGCATCGACTCGGAAATTCATGAATTACTGAATCGACGGGCCGGCTGTGCCCAGCAAGTGGCAATCGTGAAGTCGCGGGCCTTTGAACAGGCGCGGCAGTTTGAGTCTTCAGGCAACAATGGGAGTAGCACATAGCAGCTACTGTTTTACAGGCCAGAGCGGGAAGCTCAGGTATTAAAGCGCATCAAGGAGGCCAATAAGGGCCCCTTATCCGATGACGCTGTGGCCTATATTTTTCGCGAAATTATGTCGGCTTGTCTGGCCCTTGAAAAGCCGATGGAGGTGGCTTACCTCGGTCCGGAGGGTACCTTTACTCAGGCAGCTGCCCTAAAGCATTTCGGGCATGCGGTTGAAGGTGTATCCCAGCCCACCATTGAAGCCGTTTTTGCTGCGGTTGAATCCGAGCAGTGTAACTACGGTGTTGTGCCTGTTGAAAATTCAACGGAAGGCATGGTTGCCCATACGCTCGATAATTTTATCAACTCCCCCCTGAAAATCTGTGGCGAGGTTGAGTTGCGAATTCGCCTGCATTTATTGGTGGGTGAGGGCACAACGAAAGACAATATCAAAAGTATCTGTGCCCATCAGCAAGCGCTTGCCCAAAGTCGCAATTGGCTGGACCAGAATTTTCCGGGCGTTGAGCGTGTTGCTGTTAGCAGTAATGCTGAAGCGGCGCGCATGGCTGCCGCCGAGCCCGGACTTGTCGCTATTGCCGGTGATATGGCTGAGCAACAATATGCGCTCAGCAAACTCGCATCCAATATTGAAGACCGCGCTGACAACACAACGCGCTTTTTGATTATTGGGCGCGAATCGGTGCCAGCCAGTGGTAACGACAAGACCTCTATAGTCGTTTCTACCCGCAACAAGCCTGGCGCTCTGTTTAGGTTGCTCGAGCCCTTCCATAAAGAAGGCATCATGCTGACACGCATTGATACGCGTCCTTCGCGAACGGAGACCTGGGCCTATGTGTTCTTCATTGAATTTGAAGGGCACAGTGAGGATGCGACCATCAGCAAGATTCTTCGCGATATTGAAGAGCATTCAATTCTGATCAAGGTGTTGGGATCCTATCCCAAGGCCGCACTCTGATCCCGGAAAAACACACTGTGTGGAATGAGTATGTCCTGTGACTTTATAGCTCTGGCGAATGCTGGCGTTCAGGCCTTAAATCCTTATCAGGCCGGCAAGCCTATTGAGGAATTGCAGCGCGAACTGGGATTGAGTGATGTGGTCAAACTGGCCAGCAACGAAAACCCGCTTGGCCCAAGTGAGCTTGCACTGGAGGCTTGTCGTAAAGCGGCAGAGGGCATCTACCTCTATCCGGACAGCAGCGGCTTTTCGCTAAAAAATGCTCTCGCTAAAAAATACGCCGTAAAAGCCAATCAAATTACCCTGGGCAATGGGTCCAACGATGTTTTGGACCTGATCGCTCGTGCCTTTCTTGAGCCGGGCAAAAGTGCCGTCTTCTCTGCGCATGCCTTTGTTGTGTATCCAATTGCCGTTATGGCCTGTGGCGCGAGAGCGATTGTAACGCCCGCCAAAGAATGGGGTCATGATCTGGATGCCATGCTGGCCGCGATTGAAGATGATACCCGTGTTATTTTTATTGCAAACCCAAATAACCCTACCGGCACCTGGGTCGGCAGGCGGGCTCTGGAAGCCTTCCTCGCCGCCGTTCCCGATGATGTGATTGTGGTGCTGGACGAAGCTTATACCGAATATGTGACTGAAGCCGAGTTTCCCAACGGGCTCGACTATCTCGAAAAGCATCCAAATGTCGTCGTTACGCGAACTTTTTCCAAGGCCTATGGCCTCGCGGGGCTGCGCATTGGCTACGGTATTTCCTCAGCGGTGGTTTGCGATTTGCTGAATCGTGTTCGCGCACCCTTCAATGTGAGCACTGTCGCGCTTGCCGCGGCCGAGGCCTCCTTGGCTGACGCCGACTATTTACAGGAAAGTCGCCGGGTGAATGCGGCGGGACTCAAACAATTGGCTGCGGGCTTTGATGCGCTGGGCCTTGAATGGATACCCTCGGTTGGTAATTTTATTGCCTTCCGGGTGCCGGTCGACGCGGCGCAGGTATATCAGGGCTTGTTGCGCGAAGGCGTGATTGTGCGGCCCGTGGGGGTCTATGCCATGCCTGATTTTCTGCGAGTGTCTGTTGGACTGGAGTCGGAAAACCAGCGCTTTTTGGATGCGCTGCCAACGGTATTGGGTGCCTTAACGTGATAAATAAACTCGCCATAGTCGGTCTGGGTCTGATCGGGGGTTCGCTGGCGCGGGCACTGAAGAAGAAGGGCTGTGTGGCGGAAGTAATAGGCACAGGCCGGCGCGAAGCTTCGTTGATCAAGGCGCAGGAGCTCGGGGTCATCGACCGCTGGACGCTCGATTTGGGTGAAGCGGTAGCCAAGGCTGATGTCGTAGTCATCGCTACGCCAACGCTAGTTGCTGAAAAAGTTCTCGCCGACCTCAAGCCCTACATGCGCGAGAATTTGATTGTCACCGATGTTGCCAGTGTAAAAGGTAGCTTGGTTGAGGCGGCACGTAGAATATTTGGTGACTTGCCGCCGCAGTTCGTCCCCGGTCATCCCATAGCGGGCTCGGAGCAGAGCGGTGTGGAGGCTTCGCGCGAAGATCTGTACATCAACCACCGCGTTATTCTTACGCCGACCGAAGCCACAGATAAAGACGCACTGGCCGTGATTCGGGCCATGTGGGAAAACACCGGTGCTGAAGTGCTGGACATGCCCGTTGATGAGCACGACCGCGTTTTAGCGGCCACCAGCCATTTGCCGCATGTCTTGGCCTACGCTCTGGTTGATGCCCTGGCGAGCAATGGCTCAGCCGAGCAAATTTTTAAGTTTGCTGCGGGGGGCTTTCGGGATTTTACTCGCATAGCCTCAAGCGACCCGGTGATGTGGCACGACATCGTGCGCGCCAATCGCGAGGCTGTATTGTCATCGATGGATGATTTCACTGCGCGCCTTGCCGAGCTGCGCACAGCCATCGGATCGGACGACAGCGCCGAAATTCTCGATACCTTCACGCGCGCCAAAGCGGCGCGTGATGATCACTTTCTTAGTCAATATCAGGTAAAAACCAAGGAGTAAACTTGGATTTCATCGCACAGCCGGGTGGTGCCGTTAATGGCAGCATTAGAGTGCCCGGCGATAAATCAATTTCGCATCGCTCTATTATGTTGGGCGCTATCGCCGATGGCACCACCACGGTGGACGGCTTTTTGGAAGGCGAAGACGCGTTAGCCACCTTGAAGGCCTTTCAAGCGATGGGCGTCAAAATTGAAGGCCCCGAAAACGGGCGGGTTAAAGTGCATGGCGTTGGCCGCGAAGGCCTCAAGGCGCCTGCGGGTGATTTGTATGTGGGCAACTCCGGCACCACCATTAGACTCCTCTCGGGTTTAATGGCGGGTCAGAAATTCGAAGTTACCATGAGTGGCGACGAGTCCCTCAACAAGCGTCCCATGGAGCGAGTGGCCAAACCCCTGCGTGAAATGGGCGTTACAGTCGATACCGCCGAGGGCGGGCGGCCGCCGCTGCGTATTAAAGGTGGTTCGGCTCTGAAGGCAATTCATTACGATATGCCCATGGCCAGTGCTCAGGTGAAATCCTGTGTCTTGTTGGCAGGTTTGTATGCCACAGGCGAAACCTCGGTCAGTGAGCCGGCGCCCACCCGGGATCATACCGAGCGCATGTTGCGGGGTTTTGGCTATCCGGTTATGAAACGTGGCAACACGGTCAGCCTTGTGGGTGGCGGTCGTTTACAGGGCGTGCATATCGATGTGCCTGCCGATATATCGTCCGCGACCTTTTTTATGGTGGCGGCGAGCATCGCGCCAGAGTCTGATGTTCTCCTGCAGCATGTGGGTGTAAACCCGACGCGTATCGGTGTTATCAATATCCTGCGGGCAATGGGTGGCGATATCACGTTGGACAACGAGCGCGTGGTAGGCGGCGAACCGGTTGCTGATATTCGTGTGCGCTCAGCGCAATTGAAGGGCATCGAGATACCTGAAGATCAGGTGCCTCTGGCCATTGACGAATTTCCGGCGCTGTTTATTGCGGCGGCCTGTGCCGAGGGCAAAACCGTGCTGCGCGGCGCGGAAGAGTTGCGTGTTAAGGAAAGCGATCGTATTCAAGTCATGGCTGATGGGCTGCAAACTTTGGGTGTGCAAGCTCAGCCAACGCCCGATGGCATCGAAATTGTTGGCAAGGGTTCGTCTCCCCAAGTGATGGGCGGTGGCGCCATTGAATGTCATCACGACCACCGCATTGCCATGTCCTTTGCCATAGCGGGCTTGCGGGCAAGTGCACCCATTCATATAAAAGGCGCAGACAACGTGGCCACCTCATTTCCGAATTTTGTTGAATTAGCCAAATACGTGGGCATGAAACTGGAGCCAAGCTCTTGAGCGCGCCGGTCATTGCTGTTGACGGGCCTAGCGGCTCAGGCAAGGGGACTTTATGCCAGCTACTGGCGCAGCATTTGGGTTGGTCGCTGCTCGATAGTGGTGCTTTATATCGATTGGTGGGTTTGGCCGGCGTAAAACACGGCATTCCCCTGGATCAGGAGGCGCCATTGTCGGAATTGGCGCGCAATCTCGATGTGCGCTTTGAGCCGGGTGAGCCGGGTGAGCCGACGGCCGTGATTCTCGAAGGCGAAGACGTGAGTGATCAGGTGCGCAATGAATCCAGTGGCGAGCTGGCCTCACAGGTTGCAATTTTGCCTGGCGTTCGAGCTGCCTTGCTGGGCCGTCAAAAGGCATTCGCGTGTGAGCCGGGGCTGGTTGCTGATGGTCGCGATATGGGCACAGTGGTATTCACCGCTGCGCCGCTGAAGATCTTTCTCATCGCCAGCGCCGAGGAGAGAGCGGAGCGACGCTATAAACAGTTGATTAATAAGGGTGAAAATGTTAGCCTTGCCGCCCTTTTGGAGGACATCCGCGCTCGTGACAAGCGAGATTCGGAGCGTGAAGTGGCCCCTCTAAAGCCTGCCGATGACGCTGTTATCGTTGATAGTAGTGGTATGGGTATTGAGGAAGTGTTTGATCATGTTGTCGCCATTGTGCGCGAACGTGGTCTTATTGGCGGCTAATTGCGGGCAATTACCTTGCTTGCGTGCAGTCGCTTTAAAAGTGTTGAAAATTTTGCGATTCCAGCTGGCGCGTATTTTCAGCAGAACCCATTGACCCGCATAAGCTGGATTTGCGGCGAGAAACGGTAGCCTTGCTACCCAAATAGGTAAATTACACATGAGCGAAAGCTTTGCAGATCTGTTTGAAGAAAGTTTAAAAACCATCGATATGCAACCCGGTTCAATCGTAACCGGCGTCATCATAGATATCGACAGCGATTGGGTCACAGTACACGCTGGCCTGAAGTCCGAAGGTGTTATTCCCCGCGAGCAGTTCCTAAGCGACTCCGGTGAATTCTCGCTGAATATTGGCGATGAAGTGCAGGTTGCGCTGGAAAGTGTAGAAGACGGTTTCGGTGAAACCCGCCTGTCACGAGAAAAAGCCAAGCGCGCAGAGGCCTGGAAAGAACTCGAAACAGCTTTCGCTGATGAAGAATCTGTTACTGGTGTTATCAACGGTAAGGTTAAAGGCGGTTTCACAGTTGATGTGAATTCAATCCGTGCCTTCCTGCCCGGTTCACTGGTTGACGTCCGTCCGGTTCGCGACACTGCGCATCTGGAAGGCAAAGAGCTTGAATTTAAAGTTATCAAGCTGGATCAAAAGCGTAACAACGTGGTGGTTTCACGCCGCGCTGTGATGGAAAGCGTTAACAGCGAAGAGCGCGAAGCGCTGCTGGCCTCTCTGCAAGAAGGCATGGTT
>JBFJTG010000009.1:0-57872 GCA_041625575.1 Litorivivens sp. | reverse complement strand
TCATGACAAAAGCTGGCTAAACATGCGTGGCCCCGTGTTGGTGACGACGGGAACCTGGGATTCGAATGCCCAGTTTTGGCCGGATTGGCGCCTACACCTGATGTCGTATGAAACGGCGCAAGCAGGCGATTTGTATTCCCTCGTGATTGACGGCGCTGATCATTATTTAGGGAATTTGATTTGCCGCCCGGAGCGGGAGGTAGCGCCGCAACACGATGCTTTGCGCATGGTTAACGCGGTATCTTTGCAATTTCTGTCGGCGTATTTGAATAATGACGAGCCAGCGCTGAGATATCTGAAATCAGCGGCGCTCACTCAACAAACAGCCGGTTTTGCCAGGCTCGAATATCGCTAGCTAACTGTCGTAATTCGACTAAGTTAACTTGCCGCCATGTCATCATGGGACGCCGTTGCGGAAATGCGCAATTGCGAGAGTGTCCATAGCAAAATAAGTAAGCTTGCTGCAATTCCCAGTGACCAGGCTGCGGTATAGCCAAACTGGCTCAGTAAAATACCCGCACCCAGTGGGCCGAACATGCGCCCAAAAGCCGAACTTGAGCTGCCCATACCCATCATCTGACCGCGCAGGCTAGGCGCGCTGCGATTGATTAGCAGTGCGTTCAACACCGGCGTGCCGATGGTGCCGCCTGTTACACTGAGAAAAAAGGCTGCGAGAATGACCGTGTCGGAATTGGCGGTAATGGCCAGTGCGAATCCGGAACACATCAAGGTGGCACCCAGCGCGAGCAGACGCAGTTCGCCAAACTTGCGAACCAGCATTCCAATAACGCCAGCCTGTAATATCGCCATGGTGATGCCGATGCCACCAAAAACCATGCCGACTTCCTTGGCTCCCCAGGCGAGCGTTACGCCAACCCACAGTGGAAAGAGATAGCTAAAACAGGTGTGGCAGGTGTTGTTTAAAAAATACTGCATCACGAGGGTGCTGTTGCCGGATTTTTTAAGCGTTTGAAAAAGGTTGCCGTTCAGTGAGCCTGCGAGCATATCGGCTTTTTGGTGGGCGCGTGCGTCGCGGTCGTGACTTTCTTTGAGAAAGAGCAAGCCTGCGAGCAGCGCCGATGCAGACAGCCCGGCGGCAACCATGCCCGGCAACATAAAATTGCCTTCGTCGCCTGAAAGGATGCCGCCGAGAAAGGGCCCGATAACCATGCCCAGACCAAAAGCAGAGCCCATAATGCCCATGTATTTGGCGCGATCTTTGGGTGCCGTAATGTCGCCTACCATCGCTGAGGCTACGCCAAAGTTGCCGCTCATAATGCCGGCAATAATGCGCGAGACATAGAGCATTGTCAGCGTGTGAGCGAAGGCCAGAATAACGTAGGACACGGAGGCCCCGGCCAGACAGATCAGTATGACGGGTTTGCGTCCGATACGGTCGCTGAGCTTGCCCCAAAACGGCCCGACAATGCCGCCGAAAATTGAATACGAGGCGATGAGCAGGGCAATATCCATATTGTCGGCACCAACCTGCGGTGCCATAAAAGGCAGGATGGGGATGATGATGCCGAAACCGATAAGGTCTATCAGTACGGTAATAAACAGAATCGGCAAAAACGCTCTCCACTGAAGTTGCAGCGTATGGGCTGCGCATCAAATTAAAAGGGCGGATGTCTCACAGCCGGGGGAGAGTGAAGCGAACCAGACCTAACTCTAAAACTGGGAGACATCCATAACACTGTGATATTCGAAGGTGACTGTTTCAAGTTTTTCGATGTCAGATAGTCAGTGCTCGGCGAGCAGCGAACCGTAGCCTCGAATACGATCTGTAATGCCGTTGGCACGAAGTGCATGCCAGAAGGTTAGGGCGTTAATCGCTAATACGGGCTTGCCTAACTCTTGCTCCAATTGCGCTGCGAGTTCGACAAAGTACAAATTGGTGCCGGCCTGAAGAATCAGGTCGACATCTTCTCCATCGACTTCGCGCACCAGTTGGCGGGTTTTGGCGGCGCTTTCGTGGGCGATACTGACCGGGCTATCGGATTTATGCCCTGCAATGCGCACAACTTCATAACCGATGTCGCCAAGAAATTTTACGACCTGATTGTCGCCAACCGGCATATAGGGCGTAACGACACCGATGCGACGGGCATGCGGGTAGCAACTCAAGGCGTCGAGAATTGCCTGGGCTCCGAAGGTGATATTGCAGCCACCAAGCTCCTGGGCAATGGCATTGTATTTTTTAAATTCCCGGTCTGAGCGATCTTTGCCGTCCCAAAAGGTTTCAGCGGAATAGCCGAAAATAACGTGGTCTGGCTGGCAGGTCAGCGCATCGCGTAAACCTTGCTCGGTGGCCGCGCCAATGGCTTTTACCATGTTGACGAAGTCCTCTTCGGTTTTAACCGAAAAGGGGGGAATGACACAGGCGCGCGTCGCCAGCACAACACCTTCGGGACACATTTTGTGATATTCGGTTTCGACTGCTGTATTGGTAGAAGGCACCAGTACTGCAAATTTCTTTCGGTGGCCGTAGTAGTCGCTCATGGGTAGCCGCTGCCCTTGCAATAAAGAATTAAAGATATAACAATAGCTCTTATGGTGCAATATGCATCGCATTTATTTGCCGGATGCAGAGCGGAGCCGAAAATATGACCGTAGGGAACAACATTACTAAAAAGGTGGCTCTGGTCACGGGTGCAAACCGCGGGATAGGGCTGGAAATTGCACGGCAACTGCAGCTGCAGGGGATGCACGTAATAGCGACTAAACGCGAGGGTAGTTCTGTCGAAGATTCGCAGGCATTGCTCGGTATGGATGTCCGAAATTTGGAGGTATGCGATCAAGCCAGTGTTAGCAGCCTGACAGCTTACGTCGAACAAACCTACGGCCGCTTGGATGTACTGGTGAATAATGCCGGTATCGCACTCGACAAATGGGTGCCGGCACTGAGTCTCAGCCTCGATGACTACCGCGCGACGATGGAAACCAACTTATTCGGAGTACTGCGTTGCTGTCAGGCTTTTGTCCCGATGATGCAGGCACAGCAAAGCGGGCGAGTGGTAAACCTGTCGAGTGAATTGGGATCGCTGACCGATGTACAAATGGGTTCGTCACTAGCCTACCGCTCTTCCAAAACAGCCTTGAATTCTTTAACCGCTTTACTCGCCTGCGAATTGAGGGATTACCCCGATATTCTCGTAAATGCAGCTTGCCCGGGTTGGGTGCGCACAGAGCTCGGCGGTGAGGACGCGCCGCTTACGGTAGCGGAAGGGGCTGATACGGCGGTCTGGTTGGCGACTCTACCTGCGGGTGGCCCCACAGGCGGCCTGTTTCGCGAGCGCGCGCCTTATCCCTGGTAGTTCTGTTTATCGGCAGCATCATTTCAGGAAATATCCATCAGGCCTGAGAATGCGCTAGTCTCCTAAGTCCCGGATTTTAATTCGGGATTTCGAGGACGCAAGAGTGAGGCGCGAAGCTATGGCCAAGGACCGGTTTTCGACCCAGTCGGATCAGTATCAGCAATTTCGGCCTGGCTATCCCGTGGCGCTTTTCCGGCGCTTGGCCGAGCTTGCACCTGAGCGACGCAGAGCGTGGGACTGCGGATGCGGTACCGGTCAAGCCACGGCGCCGCTCGCGCAGTTCTTTGACGAAGTAATTGCCAGTGATCTAAGTTGGCAGCAGCTAAGTCAGGCCGAGATATCACACAATATTGCATACTGTGCTGCGAGCGCGGATTCGCCGCCCCTGGCGGCGGGCAGCCTGGATCTGATTCTGGTTGCCCAGGCATTGCACTGGTTTAATTTGCCTGCGTTTTTTGGCGCCTGTGATGAGCTGCTTAGGCCGCAAGGAGTACTTGCGGTGCTGACTTACAATCTGCTCAGCGTTTCACCTGAGGTTGATGCCATCATCCATCGTCTCTACTTTGAGGTTTTGCATGGGCACTGGGATGCCGAACGCAAGTTGGTTGAAAATGCTTACGCTGATATTGATTTTCCCTTTGCGGGCGAAGCCTTTGCCGACAGCGAAATGCAGTGCCAGTGGAGCCGTGATCAATTGTTAGGCTACCTGGGAACCTGGTCGGGACTTAAGCAGCATCGAAAAACGACGGAGCTGGATGCCCTTGAGTTGATTGCGCCAGAGCTTGAAGCTGTCTGGGCGGACAGGGAGGTTCGTTTAGTGCGTTGGCCCTTGCGCTGCATTGTGCGGCGCAAGGCTCCCTAGTGTTGGCTTCAAGCTATTTTTCGTTATAGCGATAGATTGAAAGTTTGCCTGGCGGTAATTGCAGGTCGTCAGGGCTATCCGTTTCTGCAGGATCCATATCCAGAGAGTTGTGCTGCGCGGCGACAATTTCATTGCGACCGTCGCCGTCAACGTCGGCGACAATGGCCATGCCAAACATTTTCCCTTCATCGACAATATCTTCGCGAAAGCTGCCATCGGGCCGTTGAATAAAGGCGTAGAGTTTGTCGTTGCCGTCGCCGGGCACGGCAATATCGGGACGTCCGTCATTATTAATGTCGCCAACGTTAAAAATTCCCGGCACGCCCTGGCTGGCAGGGTTTCCATAGTACAGAGTAACCTTGAAATTGGTTGAAATAACGTGTTTTTCCCACTGGCTAGTGGCAGTTGGGTCATCGGGTATTTCAAACCAATAAATTCCCGGCGGGGTGACCACGTTGCCGTCTTTGTCCTGAAAGCGCGGGTCGCCGTCATTGTTGTGTGAATCTACAACAAGCTCATCTTTACCGTCCATGTCGATATCGGCAAATTCAAGGTGATAGCCGAGCCCAATAGTGCTGTCGATGACGTGGTGACGCCATTTGCCTGCGTAATCATTGGCGGCACTCGGCGCCTCCTGATTTTCCAACCAGACGAGTGAGGGCTTGAGCTTCGTCGGGTGTTCCTCTTCATATTTGTGATCGAAAAATTGGCTTAATACGAGGTCCGGGTCGCCGTCACCATCAACGTCGTGGACTTTAATAAATACGCCGCCGATTTTGTTAACGGTATTTCCCTGTGCATCAGTAGCGTCTATTTTGTAATAGTCGAACATCGTTGCGGCGTTAGTGCCGCCGTTGTTGCGATACCACTCGACTTTCATTTCTTCGCCACCGTCCGGTGATCCCAGAGGGTTGTCGGGGCGCTGGGTTTTGGCCGATGTAGTTACCAGATCAAGGAGTCCGTCCCCGTCTAAATCAACCTGATCCGTCTCATGCCAGAAGTACAGTTGGTTGGTCGCCAGAGTCGTATTTTGTAAAGAGAAAAAATTGTGGGTTGGATTGCTGAGGTTGTTGCCGTCAAGCCAAAAATGCGCGCCCCCCAGCGTGGTGAGAAAGCCTGTTTGAACAACGATGTCTTTTTGACCGTCAAGGTTTACATCGAAAATTTGCGGCGTGTTGATAAAGGGGTAGCCCTGTGGGTCGGTGGTGCCGATGAGTACGGTTTCACTCCAGGGGCCCGCCAGACAATTGTTGCCGACCCCGTCGCAGCCGCTGGTATTGAATTGCCGCAGTGCGCCGCGAGAAGCTGCATTGGGAGGGCCGGGAGGCGTCTGTTCGACCAGTGTTGATAAATAAATCTCCAGACCGTTGTCGGAGTTGCCATCGACGTCACCGACGGCAAGAAATGCGGCAGACTGCTGTTCTGCCACAATCGGAAATTCAGTGTAGCTTCCACTAGCCTCTGCGGCTGCGTTTGGGTCTGCGGCTGGCGGTGAGCTGCTGGATGAGGAGTCGTCATTGCAGCCGGCAATGCCAGCCAGTAGCAGGATCGCTATTGTGGGCTTCGTGAAGCTTGAATATCTCATGGCTAGCTTGTGCTCTCGATGGCGATGGCGGTTTCGGACAGGGGGGCTACAACATTCGCGCGTACGCGCAGGGCCCAAATAAACACGATGGCATTCAAGCCCCCGAATAAGACGAAGGGAGCGGCCGGATTGATGTTGCTAAACAGCCAGCCGCCGCCGGCAGTACCCACTAAAATACCGATAGCGCCAGCGACGCCGAAGAAGCCAATTACTGCGCCGCGCCGCTCAGCCGGTGCCTGTTGACCGACCAGCGCCTGACTACTGACGAAGGCACTAATCTCGGCAACACCCATCACAGCCAAAAGCCCGAAGACCCAGGGGGCGGTGGGGTCACTCACAAAGGAAACGCTCAGGTAAACCAGTGCTGCCAAACCGGAGGCTAGCATGACCGCGGTGCTGCGGCTAACCCGATCACTGATGTAGCCCATTAGCAAAGCGCCAATCATGGCGCCGGTCACGGTTGTTAGTACCCGCGGAACGGCAAGTTCCTGCATGGCCTGACTGGGGGCCATGCCGAGGGATTGGGTGCCAAACTGAACAAGCCACAAGCCCATGAAAGCGCCGGTGACCGCTAAATCGCCACGGGAAATAAAGGCCGCGCCATAGGAGAGGGCAACACCGGGGTCGCGCCCGGCGGCCAGTCCGTGTTTCAGCATCTGGCGAACCGATTCGCGTTGGGTGGCGATGACAGCTTTGTGGGGGGCGAGGCCAATTAGCACAATTAGCGTGCCCGCAACGCCCATGGCGCCACCAATGGCAAAGGTGAGTTGCTGTGCTTCAATTTCGCTATAGCCCTGCCCCGTAAATACGCCCGGCATAAAGCCCAGTATGGGCGGTATGAAGGCGCCGATGGTTGCAATAAAACCCTGCAAACCGTTTGCCTTGCCGCGGTCTTTGTTGCTCGCGTAGTCGGCAATAACGGTTACCATCATTCCCACCATGGCGGCACCGCCAAAGGCGATAATCAGGCGGTAGGCGAGAAGTTGGGGTACGTTTTGTGCGAAGGGATAAAGAAAAAAGCCCAGCGATGTAAGACCCAAGCCAATGGCGTAGACAGATTTTCGGCCAACGCGATCTGCCATCACGCCGTACAGGGCCATCATCACAATAAACACTGCTTCCTGAAGCGCGGCGAGAAGGCCGGTCAGTGTTGCCTGATCGGCAATCGGAATTTCGATGACCTGAAGTAGTCCAGGTTGAAGGATCGCCAGGGCGCCCGCATAACCGGAGGATATGAGCGCGGCCACTAGATAGGCACTCATATGCCAGCGGTTAATGCCGGCGCTGAGTTCGATGCCCAGATAGGTTTTAGCTGCGCTCATGTGTCCCTCACTATCGTTGGAGTCAGATGCTACGGACTTAGGGTTTTTTGGCGTTCGCCATTTGTTCCGAGCCCATGCGCATCTGAATCATTTCATCAACTTTATCCGCACCGAAAACCTGCTCTGCCAATTTGTTCATTGGGTCCAGTTCATAACCCAGGCGCCGAACGGTATGGTCATACTGCTGTAAGGCCGCACGTTCTGATTCGGGCAGGGGCGTGGCGTTGTCGACCCATCCCAGCCAGCGGTTGAGGAAGCGGTAAGCGAAATCTTCCAGTGTGTCGAGGTTCTCGTCGTTGAGGTCGGCGCTCAGACTCAAGGCTGAGGGGGAGAGCAGTGCGCGCATATAGGTGCCGTGGCTCACTGACCACTGAAAATTGGGGTTGCCGCGCAGGGCCAGAAAATCCTCATTGGCTTCGCCGCCGTAGTAGCGTTCGAGATACTCCTTGTTTGTTCGCAGATCGCGGCGAGGGGTGTAGTCAAAATAGAAGAACAGCTTGGGAATTGTGCCGAATACCATAACAAAGTGAGGAACGTCGGTTTCCTGACCAAGAAAGGCGGTCGCGTTCATGTCCAGAATGCTGGCTTTACGATTGCCAAGCCAGGAGCTCACGAGCCACTCTACACCGCCGCCTGACCAGGATTTGTAGGAACCTTCGAACTCCCCGTTTGGCGACGTGTAGTATTCGCGACCCGCGCAAGAAGGGTGTAGCTCCGCGCCGGGAAAACGAGTTGCTATTTTGTCTTTGATGTCGGTGAGTATGCCCCAGCTTCGTTCCCAGGCTTTGCTTACATCTACATCCGGGTTTTCTGCCAGAAACTGGTCGATGGTTTTAGTGTCTGTGTCGATTTTGGTGCTCATTCTTAACTCCTGATAAAAAGACAGCGCTTTTCAAGCGATATTTTTAAAGTCCAAAGTCCGCGAACTGATCCGGGCGCGGACGGATGCGCGAGAGCATCATGCGTTTTGCAATCTTTGCGCCGGTGAGCCAGCGAATTTTGCTTCCCGATTTTTCGGTTGCGAGAATTTGGTCGGCCAGATAGGGCGATACGGTTTCAACACGATCGACCAGATTGTTCATGACCTTGCGCGATTTCTGGAAGTTGTCGAAATCGGCCCTGGCTTCACGTACGACCGCTTCGGTAATGATCATGCCCGGGCGAATTTTAGCAACAATGACCTTGCTGTCTTTCAATTCTTTCACCAAAGCGCGGGTGAAGTAATCGAGGCCGCGTTTGGTGGTGCCGTAAATGCCCATGCCGGGAAAGTATTCACCGTCGCTACCGCCACCCAGCATATTGAATATTTTACCCCCGCCCTGGTCGAGCATGCCTTTGGCGGCGATGCGCGAACCGTTGATGGTGCCGAGCATGTTGGTATGCACCATCGCTTCAATTTCAGATTCGGGGGTGTCGACAATTGACCAGACCGTGCGCGCTAAACCGGCATTGTTAATCCAGATATCAATGTGGCCGGTCAATGCTTTCGCCTGATCCCACAGTTGCTGCAAGTCATCGGCGCAGGTGACGTTGACGGGCAATCCGATAAGTTGGCCGCTAACGGTGACTTCACTGTTAATGCCGGAAAGGGCTTCGTCTACAGATTCCTGGCTGCGTCCGCATATCGCGACATTGAAGCCGCGGCTGGCAAATTCGCGCGCCAAACCGTAGCCAATGCCTTTAGTTGAGCCTGTGATGACAATGGTTTTCATCGTGTTGCCTCGGTAAAGGAGCCTCTGATTACGACAGCAGTGCTGCGTTGGGGTCCGGGTGCGTGACTTTGTAGCCGGTTGCGTAAAGCTTGGCCGCCGAAATCTTTCGCTTGGGTGCCTTGATTTGGTTCAGGAACTCCAGGCGTGCCCATCCTTCTTTATCGCAGATGGCGTCGAATACCTGTTGATTGCTTGCGGGCAGATTGTCGTTGTCACAAACGTTGTAGATACCGGTAAGTTCGTTGTTGAGTGCGTGGAGGGCGGCTCGAACAACATCCTCAAAATGGATGGTGTAAAGGGGGGCGTCTGCACCGAAGATGGCTTTGCCGCCAAAGTAGTCGTGCGCCATTTTAACCCGGTCGGTAAAACTCATATCGCCGGGCGCGCCGTGAATGTCCGGCAGGCGCAGCACGCAACCACCGCTGACTGACAGGGCGTTGCGCTCAGCAGCCTGATAGTACTTGGAAGAGGGCTCTTCGTGATTGCTGGTCGGGGTTTCTTCGTTGATGGGCTTACTACCGTCGCCGCCATCGCCATACACTGAAAATGATGACAGGAATAATAAGCGCTGGCAGGCCTTGGCGGCACTGGCCAGGGATTTTTCCAGTACCTCGTGGTACTGGGCTTCGCGCTCTTCCTTGGTACGGGTGTTTCTTACATTGGGTGCCACGGTGGCAATGATCGCGTCGCAACCTTTTGCGGCGGCAACCACTTTGTCTGTTTCGGAGCCTTTCAGTAATACAACCTGATCGGCCAGACTTTCGAGATCCTTCACTTTGTCTGCGGTGGTAGTGCTGCCAACAACCTGGTGGCCTGCGCTGCGCAGTTCGGCCGCAATAGCTTTGCCGACATGTCCCATGCCGAGGATAAATACTTTCATAGAGGTGCCTCTGAGTGCTTGAGCCCGGCTTTGAGCGCGCTGTGCGTCGCGGCCGATTTGTTATGATGAAGCTTACTTGTCGATAGATTAATGTTATAACATTAATACAAATGACTAATCAACTGGAAAAACGGGAGTAAAGCCAATCGTGGACGCGGCATCACTAGGCCTGAAGCACAGGCTGCTTGGATTAATGCACATAGGGCATGTGGTTGAGAGTCTGGAAGACGCGGTAATGAATTTTCGGCGGGTATACGGTCTGGATGATGATGATATTCGCATGCTGCCAGACTTCGAGGGCGCGCCGACGCGATTTGCATTTGTGCGTATTGGCACGCTGGAGATTGAGCTGATACAGCCGGTGAGTGAGGAATTCCGCGCTATTTTGCTGGGCGTTAAGTCGGGTGAGGGCGGTATAAATCACGTTGCCTACCGCGTCGACGACATCGAACTGGCGCTTCGCGACCTTGAGGCTGTAGGCATAGGGCCGGGTTATGTAACGCCTTCGGGCATCATTGATACGGGCAGGACGCTGATTGCTTATCTGAATCCGGAGGATACGGGTTCTTTACTCATCGAATTGGTCGAGATGAAGCCTGGCTCAAAAGGCTGGTTTGAATCGTGAAAATCGCCGGTGTAGCGGTGGCCGGAGAATTAGCCTCCGGCGAATATCATTATTTTGAGAATGGTGAGCCGCGCAATATTGTTGAGCCCTGGGCCATCGCTCTAGGTGCCGGAGGTGAGTTGCTGGTTAGCAGTCAGCGGCGGGTCGCCGATGTCGGCATTGTTATTGCTGTAGAGGCTGCGTTGGTAGGTGGTCGATGCCGACGGGCGGAGATCAGCTGGCGCCAAAATGATATTGAGCGGCTGGCGCAATACCGTTTTCAAGATGGGCGATTGTACGAGTTGGTGTGCAACGGGGAGGTGCAGACAGTTGAGTTTGGTTTCGATTATTTCTTTCCCCTGATGCGGGTTTTTACCGGGCCGCTATTGAAGAATATCTTGCGAGGGGGAGCGGCTCATGTCTTGGTTCCATGGATTAAGGATCCCTCGCGAGAGGATTTGCTGCTTACTGCGGATGTTAGTGAGCGTGCGGTTGAGTATGTGGGGCGCAAACAGGTGAATGGCGCTGAGCTTGATCTGCTTCAGTACAGTGGCGGCCAATACGAGCAGGCCGCTCAATGTCTGCTGGCCACAGGGGCCTGGCTGCAGTCTTACACTTGGCAAATGAGCGATGACTCAATTTGGGAGGTGCGTTTGGCAAGTCCTTTGCCGGAGATGGTCTGCCCGGATTTTACCGTAGTGTAATGTCGATAATCTGGCCTGCCTCGCGAATCTCGATGGCGGCCTTTTTGTATTTCGGTGGCCCGAATTTCGGCCGGTGGTCGTTTGATAGGCCGCTGGGCTCCTTCGGGATGCCGATGAAGTTGGCGTCGAGTTTTTTGTTGTCGTTCTCGTCGTGATAGGCGGTCAGCGCATACTCGCCTGGTTCGAGTGTCATGGGCAGTGATATGGATGAGCCGGAGTCGTCGCTGAGCTGCTCGCGAACCCTGGCTGCAACCTCCTCTGAAAACCATTTGTCGGCGTCGTTGTAGGCGCTCACGACGATGCCGCCAGTGGCTGATTCAATGCCACTAACTTTCACAGTAACGTCGATAGGGTCCGCATAGCCGGGCAGGCTGAACATCGCAAGTGTTGCCAATAAGATACTGCTATTACCTACGTGCTTCATTGATGATCCTCATTTGTCGGATTAACACAGTTTATCAGTTTGCCCTGTGTGAAGGCCTTAATTATATCTGCACTTTGGTCGAGCAGATTTTGCCGTGCTCTCTGGCTGCCCCAGGCATTGTGGGGTGTGATAATCAGGTTCGGGTGTTGAAGGTCGATTAAGGCGTTGCCCTCGATCGGCGGCTCCTCGCACAAGACGTCGAGGGCTGCGCCACCTAGCTGGCCCTTGCTTAAGGCGGCGTGCAACGCGCGTTCATCGACGATGCCACCGCGTGCCGTATTAATGAGCAGGGCGTCAGGCTTCATGGCCGCTAGTTCGCGTTCGCCAATGAGTCCGAGGGTTTGCGGGGTGAGCGGACAGTGGATCGAGATAACATCCGAGCTCGCGAGCAGTTCGGTCATGGGGAGGCGGGGGAGTTCTGGCTCGTTGGTAGCTTTGTTGCTGTTGGGCTGCAGGGCGGCGGTCGTCATCCCCATTGCGCGCGCTATTGCTGCCAGGCCTCGACCTGAGGCCCCGGCGCCGATAATGCCCAGCTGGGCCCCGGACAGTTGCTGGATAGGTGGCTCTAGCAGACAAAATTGCGCGCTGCGCTGCCAATGGCCGTGACGCACGGCCTGCTGGTAGGCCGGGATTTTCCGCGCGAGCGCGAGCATCAGTGCCAGAGTGTGTTCAACCAAAGAGTCGGTGCAGTATGCAGTGTTATTGCAAACGCGAATGTTATGACGCGTCGCTGCTTCTATATCTATGTTGTTTGTGCCCGTGGCCAATACAAGGATCAGTTTCAAATGCTTGTGGCGATTCAGTGTGTCGGCATTTAAAACAACTTTGTTGCTGAGCACGATGTCGGCGCCGATCAGGTGCTCGTCCAGTTGGTCGGGATTCGTATGCGGGAAAAGCTGCCATTCCTCAATGCTTGATTCCAGTGTGTCCCAGTCCAAATCATCCGGGTGCAGGCTATCCGTGTCGAGAATTACGCCCTTCATATAATTCGCATTCCCGCCTTATATCCTCTCTGTTAGTTGTGTGTATTTTGCTGTTATCCCGGTGCGCAGGTGTTCATGGCTGGGCGCTACGCTACCAAGATTGAACGCAGTTTCAAGCGGATAAATTAATTTGATTCATATGTAGATTTAAAAATGTGTAACGTAGTGATGAATATATTCGATTGAAAGTCATGATAAGACATAACAATAGGTCATATTGTTATTATGTTTTATGCGGCTTAAATGGGAGCGCTGTCACACAAAACGGTTGTCAGTGTGAAACCGGCTGGTTATTTGGGATTTACTATAAACTCCATGAAATACAATGATTAGCGTTGTTTTAATGGCTGATTTTTTGCTTGCAGGCATTGTTCTTGTTTTTCTAACGAACCAATTAATACGCGATTGTACGTATTGTGATTGCTCGCACATTAGTGGGGTTAGAAAATAGGTCTAATAGTATCAATCGTTGCTGAGCTGATTGAATCAATCTGTAGCGTAGCAAGCCTGTTCGGGAAATAATTCTAGGAGAAGTCGTTATGAAAAAAAGCCGAGATCTAATGCTGAAGACTATTGCTGTTGGATCGCTACTGGCACTGCCCTTTGGTGTTGCCCAAGCTTTGCCCTTGGTTGGAGTGGGTATTAATGGTGCAGGGGTGGGCAATTTGGCCGTCGAAATTATGGGCCAAAGTGGCGCTTTAACAGTGGACGGTCAGTTGACCTTTGGCGGTGACCTCGACGTGAGTGCCCTTGAGGGTCTGGTTCCCGGTGGGACGCTTCCCGGTCTGCCGGCGGATCCGGCCGGTGAGTTGGCCGGACTGATTCCATCCGGAGGTGGTGCGCCCTCGCTTCCCGGTTTGCCCGGAACGCCAGCGACGCCCAGTGTGCCTGATATGCCGGGCTTGCCGGAACTTCCAATGGATTTGCCCGGCGGAGATGCTCCACAAGTGCCGGCATTACCCGTTGATGCGCTTGGCACAGTTACGGGTTTAATTCCCGCTGGAGGCGCTCCGGAAGTGCCGGCATTGCCAGTTGATGCGCTTGGCACCGTTACGGGCTTAATCCCCGCTGGCGGCGCTCCGGAAGTGCCGGCATTGCCAGTTGATGCGCTTGGCACCGTTACGGGCTTAATCCCCGCTGGCGGCGCTCCCGAAGTACCGGCATTACCGGTTGATGCGCTGGGCACGGTCTCGGGCTTAGTCCCGGCCGGTGGTATGCCTGAGTTGCCGGCTGCTCCGGCAGATCCTCTGGCGGCCGTCACGGGCTTGTTGCCACTCGATGCCGTACCGCTTCCACTCCCCTGAAGGGTCTCGTCAATAGCGCTATCGCTGCCTCCCTTCGGGGAGGTATTTTTTCGGTCTACTCTGTTTTAAAAAATAGTCTGCTCTAGCCACGATCTTGCGCCACTATTGTGTAGTAATACTTAATATAGGAGTGGGCTCGGTGTTAAGCTCCTACTCTTTACCATCTTTATTAAGCTACCCAATACAGGTGTAAGGACTCCGATTTGCGCAGACAATTTCAAGGGCTGGTGTTATTCGCGGTATTACAATTTGCCAATTTTGGCGTACTTGGCCAGAGTCTTCCTCTTATCGGGCAGATGTCGGCTGATAATTCGCCACGCGATGTCATTGTACTGCCGCCCGGCGGTGGCAGTGCGACGCCTATTGGCGAAACTCCGGGGCCAGCATCAGGCCTTGGTACCGTGGTTGACATGAGTTCGATTCCTGCAGGCAATTTGCTGGGCTTGGGCCCAAGCGCTTCGGGTGCTCGGCTAAGCCGCGACAACCTTTCACAAAGTCGCGATGATCCCGATACGTTGGACGGAGTTCAATTATGTGACGACGACGATGGCGACGGTGTTTGTAATCAGGAAGACTACTGTGCCAGGACGCCACCCCAGTCCATAGTGATGCCTAGCGGCTGTCATTTAACGCCAGACGCTCCGCTTGAATTGGTGGGCGTATTTTTTGACTTTAACGGCGCAACCTTACGCCCTGAATCATATGAAATTCTCGATCGCGTCGTGGCTTTGCTGATACAGCAAGATACGATAGTCGCTGAGGTTGGCGGCCATACAGATTCCAGGGGCAACCCTGACGCCAATGCGAAAATTTCGCGAGATCGCGCAAAGGCGGTATACGACTATCTGATTAAGCATGGTATCGCGGCATATCGGCTTACCTACAAAGGCTATGGGTCCAGTCAACCGGTTGCGCCGAATACGAAAGTGGACGGGAGCGACAATGCCGATGGTCGTGCACGCAACCGACGCGTGGATTTGCGCGTGGTGAGAGACCTTGGAGCTCTGCAGAAACAGTCACAGTAGCGCCAGGCGTGGAGTAAGGGTAAGCGGCAGCACCGGCTCCTTCTCCCTGCAGCTTGATTGAAAACGAAGGAATCGTCTATGGCTATTGATCTACCTCCCATCATTCCACCGCAGCTGTCGACGGTGGATAGAATTGCGGCTCATGCAAGCGTGAGTGGTGAAATTATTGAAACGCGAGCAGCCGGATTTGATTTGAGAGTGAGTGGCAATCGCTATTTGAGCCGAGAGCAGATTGAGAATATTGCGGCGGCATCGACCACGCCTTCGCAAGCCATTCGCGCGATCAATCAGGCTTATTATCAAATGGGGCACCTGCTGGTTGCTGTGTATTACGCGCCGGACGAATCAAAAATTCACGTACACGTTGTCAACGGGCGTCTGACCGGTGTAGAGGGGGCTAGCGTTGTGGCCGGGCATTTCTCCCCGCTGGTGGGTGATGATGACTTAACGGTAGACGAGTTTGAGCGTCGGCGTGTGATGGCAGAATTGCAGGCAGTCCGTATGGGTAAGGACTACGCCATTCGATACAGCGTTGGTGAAGATCCGGCGCAGTTTGTTCTTGTTTTTGATAGCGCTGCTGCGACCGAATATGAGGCAACGGACTTTATTCTCGACGCTGGTAATCAGGGTAATCGCTATGTCGGCCGATATTTCGCCGGCGTTGAGTTAGAGCATCGTTTTGGGCGTGGAGCGGAATTAACGCTAGGGTATCAGGGGGCCTTGATTGAATGGGGTGAAACTAACGGTGGCCGTCGCTACGACAGCATGAATTTCGGCCTTGATCGTGCGACTCGCATCGGCATGTACGGAATTGAGCTGAATCACATGCAGTACGAACGCAATGCATTGCTGGAAATTCCGGGGCAGGCGGACACATCAGCTCTTTGTGAGATTCTAGGCCTTTGCAGTAACACTCCATCCACGGTGACTACGGCGGTGGTCGAAGGAAAAACAAGCGTAGCGGCGCTCAGGGGCGAACAGGTACTAATGGCTTCAACGCGGCACCGATTGGCACTCAGCCAGAGGCTGGAAGCGGTTGATTCGGAAATCACTCTGGATGATGGCCGGCTCTTGCTGGACGAACCGCATAGTTCTGCTGAAGCGGGACTGAAGTACTTCCGCCGTTCGCGCTGGTTCGATACTGACGTGCGCTGGAGTGTGCAGGGTTTTGTCGAGGCCGGAATGAGTCGTGATAAAGGAACGCTAGGTGCAGACTCCGGCAATACAACGAATGACTCGATGGCTGTTTCTGCCGGTAAACGAACGGCGGAATACCTGATTTACAAACCGAAGCTGGGATTAAAAATCGGCCTTAGCGATAGTCTGTCTTTTGATATAGATGTGCTGTCACAGTTATCTGATGGCAAGCAGTTGCCCCAGCAGCAGCAATTTGTGCTTGGCGGGCTTTCGACTATGAGTGCTTATCTGCCCGGCACCCTCATAGGGGACTCTGGCGTGTATGGTCGTTTCAAGCTTGCAGGCCAGTGGCATCCTTTTGGAGGAGACCTGAGTCCCTCGCTATTTGTCGAATATGGGCAGGCTTGGTTTGAGGATGTCGAGGGTGAACTGGGTGATACCCGAAGTCTGGCTGATGCCGGATTTAGGCTGGAAGGAGAAATTGGCAAGGGTTTGAAAATGCAATTGGTTGCCGCGGTGCCGCTGAGCGAGAGCAATGTTGATTCCGAGGTGACAAAGGCAATGGAAGTAGACTTTTACTGGCATCTGGAAAAACGATTTTAGGCGGGTAACAGTAGGCGAATGCGAGCGCCACCTTGAGGTGAGGTATCAACCATCAGCTCTGCTTTGTAACTTTGTGCAATATCGGCCACAACCGACAAGCCCAAGCCTTGACCGCTGCCATACTGGTCGCCGCGGCTGCCTCTTTGCATGAGCGTATCGGCTTTTTCTCTGGGAAAGCCGGGGCCGTCGTCATCAATGCACAACTCCAGGGTTTTTTCGGCGCTTAATCGGCCGCTGATTTCAACGCGCGAGTGTGCGGCCTTACAGGCGTTGTCTAGCAGATTGCCTAATAGCTCCATCAAATCCTGTTCATCTACTGCCACAGCCATTGTGGTATCGCACTGTAGCTGGAATTGCAGGGACTTATCCCGGTACACCTTGTCCAGAGAATTGAGCAGGCGTTTTAGCAGCGGTTGAATCAATGTCTTACTCCCGAGTGCGCGTGGTCCGGTGCTTACTGCACGTTGTAACTGATAGGAAATAATGTCCTCCATTTTTTTGAGTTGCTCGTCGGCCAGGGCATCGGATTGCTCATTACTGCTCAGGCGCAGAACACTCAGGGGCGTTTTCAGGCTGTGCGCCAGGTCGGCAAGGGTATTGCGATAGCGCTCGCGCTGGTGGTGTTCTTTTTCCAGTAAGCGGTTCAGGTTGCGAGTTATTCCGGTTAGCTCTTTCGGGTAGTGTTGGCTAAGGCTCTGGCGATCCCCACGTTCCAGGTCTTTTAATTCGCGAGCGAGTTGGCCCATAGGTGCAAGGCCCCAGCGCAATCCCAGAATTTGTATGCTCAGCAATAAAATACCTGCCAGTCCCAGCCACAGGGTGATGTTTTTGCGAAAGCTCAGCACTTCGGTTTGAAAGCCTTGCTGGCTTACCAGCAGGGTAAATATCAGGGGGAAATCGACGCCGTTTTCGTCTTCCCAGATAACATGGTAGTTGAAGCGGAAATAGTCCTCGCCGCGGGCCTTGAAACTGTCAAAAACCTCTTCGCCCGGCGGCGTGTTGCTGTAGGCCTGATGTAGAAACTCCATCGAGTTTGCTGACGATGACTGCCATTGCAGTTTGCCATTGCTGCTGTGAATAAAGGCGTAAAGTCCAGAGCGAAATTGCCAAAAGCGGGGTTCGCGCAGACGTTCTACCGATATCGCCTGGGTATTACTCCACTCCATGACGCCGAGAATGCCGTAGAACTGGAGTTGCAGTTGCGAGCGCTGTGCATCAATTAGGCTGCGGGAGTGCGCCTGATCGATAGAATAGCCGGTAATGCCAAGGAATAGGGGCAGTGTGAGCACGCTGGCCAGCAGTAGCCGCCTGACAATAGAGCTGGTGCGCGCGGTCTTCATTCCTGCGCTTTAAGCTCAAAGCGGTAGCCGCGTCCCCGCACCGTTGAAATGGGTTTGAGTTTGCCCTCGGGGTCGAGCTTTTTTCTTAAGCGGGCAATAAAGACTTCAATAACGTTACTGTCCCGATCAAAATCCTGATCATACAAATGTTCGGTTAATTCGGTTTTTGATACAATTTGGCCACTCCGCATTGCCAAATACTCGAGTGAATTGTATTCGTAGGCAGTTAGATCGAGCGTTTGCTGGTCTACGCTAACCGACTTGGCAAGGGTATCAATGCAGATGTTTTCGAATTTCATTTCCGCACTTGCGTGCCCGGCGGAGCGACGAATCAGCGCGTTTGCGCGGGCGAGAATTTCTTCAATCTGGAACGGTTTTACCACGTAGTCGTCGGCGCCAGCTTCCAGCCCTGCTACTTTATCCTGCCATTTGCCGCGTGCGGTTAGAATCAATACCGGAAACTTGCGGTTACCTTTGCGCCATTGGCTTATGAGCTGTATTCCGTCCAGTTTGGGTAGGCCAAGGTCAACGATAGCGAGGTCGTAGTCGTATTCCTGTCCGAGAAAAAGAGCATCTTCGCCATCGGCGCTCTTGTCGCAGGCAAAGCCCTGGGCTTCGAGCTTGCGGGCTAAAAAGTCGAGTAATTCGGGTTCGTCTTCAACAATGAGTGCGCGCATGGAGAGATTCTTTTTAGAGGGGCCCGCTAGAGCCTGTTAATCGGGTCTGACGGTTACGGTTTTCACTTTGCCATCTGCCTGCAGAATTCGCACCCGGTAGAGGCCATTGCCGAGGTGGCGAGCGCCCACCGCGCGACCATTGTAGCGGCGTTCTGCGATTGCGACCGCCTGATCGGTGTCAAATGAGTCTTGTCTAATGCTGCGTTCGTCCGGGGCGGCCGGGCGCAGATTCGGCAGATTGTCGAGACCGGGGAGTGCCGTCGCCGGCGAAATGGCAGCATGTGCGAGCACCGCTAGCAGGCAGAAGCGGCGGGTAGGTGTCAAAACCAGTTCAGTAAACTTCATAAACTCATCAGCCGGCCGGCGTTACAGAAACGTGAACCCGAAGTCGCTTGCCGGGGTCGTCGGGCATTCGTGCTTGATACTCTACACCATGGTAACGATAAGTGACGTCGTAGCCAACCAGCTCTTTTCGCCAGTGCTTATCGTATACGGTTTCACAGTGGTGTTCGACGTGATAACGGCGCTCGCCCCGGGCTGCCTGACTACCAATTGCCGCACCGAGACCCGCGCCGACGAAGGCGCCCACTTTCTTGTTGCTGCTGCCGTGACCTACCTGATGGCCGATAACGCCACCGAGAATGGCGCCAAGCAGGGGGGCTGCGGTTTCATTCTGGCGTTCGTAGGATACGGTTTCGTCCCAGCAGTGTTCGCGCGGCTTCTCAATGGCAATTTCCTCGTAAACGGGAGTTGCATGAATGACTTCCGCAAACTGGGCTTTTGATGCGTGATCCGCAGCGGCGACATGCGTTAGCAAAAGGCTAGTGATGACGAGTGAGCGTTTCATGGAGATACCCGTTTTATGATCGTAGGCGAACTATAAGCTTCGTCGCCTGAATGTAAGCTGAATCAGAGCATTGATTTAGCTGACGTTCGGCTTTATAACATCACCTGAATTAACGGGGGAAATCCATGAAACTGTTTACGTTTGACGTTGCGCCCAATCCGCGCCGGCTTGGCATGTTCTTGCAGTATAAAGGCGTCAGTCTTGATACCGAGCAGATAGACCTGATGAAGCAGGAACAGTTCAAGGAAAGCTTCAAAGCGATTAATCCCGATTGTTCGGTACCGGCGCTGCAGCTGGAAGACGGCACAGTGCTGATCGATGTTGTTGCGATATGCCTCTATTTGGATGCGCAATATCCGGATAAACCCCTGATGGGACGCAATGACTTGGAACGTGCCCAGATTGTTGGCTGGATGCACCGAATCTTTCTAAACGGACTGATGTCGGTAGCGGAAATGCTTCGCAATCAAGGCGAGGGATTCAAGGGCAGAGCTCTGCCCGGACCTGTGCCCTGCGAGCAAATTCCAGAATTGGTTGCTCGTGGCGAACAGCGTCTTCAGGCCTTCTTCACCGCAATGGACAGCCATCTCTCCGGACGCGAGTACATTGTTGGTGACGCGTTATCCCAGGCCGATATCGACGTAGTCGCTGTCTGCGAGTTTTCCGGCTGGGTTAAGCAGGAAGTACCAGCGAGTTGCAGTCGCTTGCTGGCCTATCTGGATAGGATGCGTGCCGAGCTTGGCGGCTAAGCCTTATGGATTCCGGCCCTGCGAAACAGGGCCGGGCGGGGTGTGATGGTGGCCTAGAACCGCAGGTTCAGGCTGCCGCTTGGGGTATGATTGACGCGTACCCGCGTACTACTGCGCTCATGGGAATAGCTGCGGTGGTAGCGTGGCGGTCGCTCATAGTGGTGATAGCTGTAACTGTAAGTAGGCCGGCGACTATAGTAGGTGTAGGTCACATGACTTGAACCGTGGTAGTCATGGTGACCGCTATAGTGGTGGCTGTCATGATAATGGCTGCCCGTCTCATGGCAGACATACTCAGTATGGCTATGACTATGGCCATGGTGGCGATGGTCGGCTAACACCTGATTGGCGGCCAGCCCGCTAGCCAGCAGCAAACTAATGGTGATGAGTTTTTTCATGTTAGTCTCCGTAAAATTCCTATCCTGCGAGCCAGTTTTGCATAAGTAAACTGAACGAAAGCTGAACTCAATTAATAGTCGGGCGAGTACAGCGTGCGCCATATGGGCGATGCCGAAAGGGCGATTTTTTACTGATAATTAATAATAGAGCATCTTCTGGAGTGTGTTGTGCGGATTGGGCTGAGTAAATTTGGTTTTTGGTGCGTTTTACTGCAATTGGCGACCTTTTCCGTCTTGGTCAAGGCCGCTCCGCAAGCGCTACCGTTTGAACGCAGCGAGCAACGGGAGCCCTGTCGTAACTTTACCCCTCTAAAGATGCCCCTCTTTGGTGACACGCATGTGCACACCAAATATTCGCTTGATGCGAGCACCCAGGACACTCGAACGACACCGCTGCAAGCCTATGAATTTGCTCGCGGTAAAAGTATTGGTTTACAACCCTGGAACGAAGCCGGCGAACCAACGCGCAGCCTGAAATTAAGTCGACCGCTGGATTTTGCTGTAGTGACTGACCATGCGGAGTTGTTTGGGGAAGTATCGATTTGCAATTCACCGGGAATGGAAGGCTACGAAGCTTGGCAGTGCCGCCTATACCGGCGCTGGCCCCGTGCGGCATTTTTTCTGTTCAACTCGAAAGCCTCCAGCGGCACCGGCCGACTGGGCTTTTGTGGCGATAAGGGCGAGCTGTGTCAGTCCGCTGGTGCTGGTCCGTGGTTAGAGATGCGCAGTGCCGCCGAACAAACTTACGATCGTAGCGAACACTGCGATTTTACCTCACTTATTGGCTACGAATGGACTGGCGCATCCGGGAATCTCGCCAATCTTCACAGAAACGTTATATTTCGTAACGAAAAGGTACCCGCCTTACCCTATAGCTTCGTAGACGAGCCGACGGCGCGTGGTTTGTGGAATTCATTGGAGCAAAGCTGTCTTGATGCCGGCACGGGCTGTGATGCCTTGGTCATACCGCATAACTCGAATTTGAGTGACGGCTATATGTTCAGCCTGAAAGATGCTGATGGAGTAGAGTTTAGCGACGCGGACCTTGCCAAGCGCAGCAGAATGGAGCGTTTGGTGGAGGTGATGCAGCATAAGGGCAGTTCCGAATGTTTTTTTGGCCCCGGCCAGCTCGAAGATGAGTTATGCGCTTTTGAACAGCTTCCCTACGATAAATTTTCGGGCAAGTTTATGAGTCTGACCAGGTCTGCACCGAAAAAGGATGACGGGTTTTTGCGGGATGTTTTGATCGATGGCTTGCTACTTGAGCGCCAGCGCGGAACTAATCCCTACCAGCTGGGCTTTATTGCCAGCACCGATACCCATTTAGGCGCGCCGGGCGCGGTGTCTGAGCGCGACTTTCCGGGGCACGGTGGTGCGGGAGAACCAGCGAAGGCGGATGCTAAACCCCGTTTTCCCGATGATCTCGAATTTAATCCGGGTGGTCTGGCGGTGGTCTGGGCCGAAGAGAATAGCCGGGATGCGATATTCACCGGGATGAGAAATAAAGAGACCTACGGCACGAGCGGTCCGCGCATGTCAGTACGCTTTTTTGGCGGCTGGAATCTGGACCGGAACTTATGCGAAGCCCCCGATTTTGTGGAACAATCCTATCGCGACGGGGTGCCAATGGGCGGTCAATTGCCCCCGCAGCCCCGGCCCGGTGGTGATCCCAGGTTTCTCCTGTCGGCACTCATGGACCCCGGCACTCTCAGTGCGCCGGGAACACCCTTGCAGCGTATGCAGATTATCAAGGGCTGGGTAGATGCTGCCGGAGCGAAGCATCAGCGCGTCTATGATGTTGGGGGCAACGCGGCCAATGATGCGAGTGTTGACCTGCTAAGTTGTAAGCGCAGCGGCGACGGTTATAAACATTTGTGCCGCGTATGGACTGACCCGGATTTCAAAAATGATCAGCAGGCCTATTATTATGCCCGCATTATTGAAAATCCAAGTTGTCGCTGGAGTCAGCGCGTTTGTATCGCGAACAAAGTCAATTGCAGCAACCCCGGAACCATCCCTGATGGTTTAGAGCGCTGTTGTTCTGAGGAACATAAGCCTGTCGTCCAGGAGCGAGCCTGGACTTCACCCATCTGGTATTCCCCCGCATCGGGCAGTGTAGAGGCTGCAGTGGTTCAAGGCGTGCAACAATGAGTTTTTTTAAACAGCCTTTTTTACATTTTATAATTCTTGGTTTGCTGCTCTTTATAGGCAACCAGCAAATCGCAGATCGACAAACTGAAACGCTGGAGGCGCTCGACGAGGAAACGGTGCTGAGTTTGCGCGACGATTGGATTCGTCAGACCGGAAAAATGCCGAGTGGGCAGCAAATGCAGGCAATGCAAAAGCAGGAAATTGAAAGCAGAATGCTGTTTGCCGAAGCGCTTCGTCGCAACTATCACCGTGACGACACCGTAGTGTTGCAGCGCTTATTGCGCGATGCGGAATTTTTGGGCATCGAGGGGAGCGATGAGGAAAAGATCCGTACGGCAATGAATCTGGGTGTTCATCTTTCCGACGAAGTCATTAAGCGACGCATGGTGCAGCGGATTGAGCGTATTGGTCGGCTTAAATATCTTACGGAGGCCAATGGCGCAGAATTACAGCGCGTGTATGACGAGGATCGTGAGCGCTGGCTGGTGCCGGCGCGTTATAGTTTTAGGCATATCTTTTATAGTGCAGATCGTGGAGCAGATCCGGAACAGCGTGCTCTGGCTGACCTCGCGCGCCTAAGCCGTGCCAGTACTGCATCGCACGAGGCAATGGGGGATCCGTTTCTGCATGGTCAGGAAGTGGGTAATAAGTCGCTCCAGGATATGACTTTTATGTTTGGCGCTCAGTTCAGTGATGCGGTACAGACGCAAGCTATTATTCCCGATCAATGGTTCGGGCCGGTACCATCGGCCTACGGACAACACCTATTGCGGGTTTCCGAAATCGCACCAGAGCGTTTGCGTAGCTTTGAGGAAGTGAAACCTAAATTGCTGCAGATATGGCGTGATGAGCAGGAACGCAATTCACTGCGAATTTATATTGATGAGCTGAGTGAGCGTTACGTCGTCGCGGACGCCCGGCAGACGCAGCCCAAGAGGCCTGAAGAGTGATGCGGAGCATTAAGGTACAAGTATTGGTATTGTTGTTGAGCTTTTCTCCAATAGGATTGGCTCACAAGCTGGCACCATCGTTATTAGATGTGAGCGAGCACGAATTTGGAAATTACAGTGTGTTGTGGCGCACACCAGCGCTGAGTGGGCAAATTAGTCCGGAGCCGATATTTCCTGAATCATGCGCCTTGAATAGGCCTGACAGTAATGCTGTGGGTACATCGATTGAGTGGCGCTGGACGATGCAGTGTCCGCAAGGGCTGACGGGAAAAACGCTACAAATACGAGGTTTGACGGCAAGCCGTACGGCTGCGCTCTTAAAAATCTCGCTGGGGGATGGTCGGCAATACAGTGAACTAATTCGTCGTGACGGCCAGTTATTCAAGGTGCCGAGCGTGCCCAGTATCTGGAATGTGGTTGGCCAGTACTTCGCGCTTGGGGTGGAACATATTCTGATCGGATTCGATCATTTGTTATTTGTTACTGGATTGTTGTTACTCGCCAGTGGCTGGCGACAGCTCCTGATTACAGTAACGGCCTTTACCCTCGGGCACAGTATTACCCTGGTTTGTGTCAGCCTGGGAATCATTCCACAAATTTCGTTGTGGGTAGAGCTGGCAATCGCAGCGACGATTTTATATCTGGCGCTGGAGCTGAGTTATAAGCCGCTTGCGGCGCGCGCCCGAGGCGCCCGCTGGCCGGTTATAGCGGCCTTTGGTCTGATTCATGGCTTGGGTTTTGCCAGCGTCTTGAGTGAATTGGGCCTGCCACAGAATGATGTCGTCGCAGGTTTGGTCGCGTTTAACCTTGGGATTGAGGTAGGGCAGGTATTATTTGTTGCGGCACTGGCAGCATTGTTTAGCCTGATACGGCGCGTGTCCCTGCCAGCTGAGCCCCTTGCGCGCGGCGCCGCTGTGTACCTGATGGGCGGTATGGCCGTGTTTTGGTGCCTTGACCGGGGCTACGGCATGTTACTGAGTAGTGTCTACTTCTTCTGAGTCTTCGTCGCCGGATTTGATGCCCGGGTAGCGTGTCATCAGGATAAAGGGGTGAAGTGCCAGTTGAACGCCTTCCTCTATGAAACCCGAATTTTTGAGAACCTTGTCGCGGCGCACGAATCCAAGGTGCGGTTTCCGCATATCAATTGCGGACAGGGTATCTATTCCGCCCCGGCTTGCGAATAAGGGCCGTCCGTCGAGATCGTAAATGGTGACGACTATGCTGGCGGCTTTAATAGTCTGCGACCAGTTAAAATCAACCGGCACCCCCGTACCTGCGCCCTGTGTGGCGGGTTTACGGGTAACGCCATACCAGCGGGCGTAGTGGTTCATACCCGGGCTATGCTGGGCGTCGTGTGCGATGAGATCGGTAAAGATTACAGCGTCGACCTGTCCGCTTTCCTTCAGGCTGGCCAAGGTGCTGGCCATCACGGCTTGCCAGTTTCGGCGATCAACCTTGCCTGAGGTAGGGTCGTAAAAATCGCCGTAGGTGTAAATCGCCTGGTTCCAGGCATTGTCGAACAAGTGTGAAGGAGCCATTTTGTAGCCGGCACCCTCAAGCTGATCGATCACTTCCGCATCGATTTTCGCGGTGGCTTTTCGTAACATGGACAGTGTTGGTTCTCCGCTGACGTTAACACTGGCTAATAGCAGGGTTTTGGGTCGATTCTGTGCGATCGAGTCCTGATCGTAGTGATAGTTAAAAACGGTAGGGTTGTAAGATACCGTAGAACAGGCGATTAATAAGGCGCTGAGCACTAGCCAAAATAGACGCACGAAAGACTCCCGATTTGATTTGTGGGCGGATTCTACCAACCACCTACGCCGAATAGAAGTAAACAGGAATTTTATGCAATTGAATTATCTGGAATCGGGGCAGGGAGAGCATGCTGTATTCCTGCTACACGGCCTGTTCGGGTCGGCCAGTAACCTGACTCAGCTGGCGAGGGCTCTGGCAACAGATTATCGTGTGTTTCAGCTCGATTTACGCAATCACGGTGAGTCCTTCCATTTGGATAGTATGAGCTTGATGGAATTGGCGGAGGACGTTCATCGCCTGCTGTCTCACCTCAAGATCCGGCGTGCGGCTTTTGTAGGGCACTCGCTGGGTGGCAAGGTCGCCATGCAGTTGGCCTTGTGCTGGCCCGACTGTGTCAGTCACCTCGTTGTCGCCGATATTGCGCCTGTGGCCTATAAACCCCACCACAACTCGACCTTGGCTGCCTTATGCAGCATTGATTTGCGCGCGCTCAAAAGTCGGTCAGAAGCCGACGCAGTGCTGGCCGAAGCGGGAGAGGAGCTGGGAGTGCGTCAGTTTCTATTAAAAAATCTGACGAGAAACGACGACGGCGGCTGGCGTTGGAAGCTTAATCTGGCAGCAATAAATCAGTGCTATGACGAATTGCGTCAGGCAACTGAAGGCGAACCCTTCCCGGGAGCAACCTTGTTTGTTAAGGGCGAAAATTCGGCTTACATTCAGTCTTCACACGAGCCAAGCATGCGACGTCTATTCCCGGCGCATACACTGAGTGTTATTGCTAATACCGGTCATTGGCTGCATGCGGAGAAGCCCGCCGCATTCAACGCGCTTGTTTCAGACTTTTTAGCCAACTGAATTTTCGGGGAAAAAGATCCTGCTGAAAAGTGAAGTTTCGGTGCGTTGAAATTTCAAATTGCCTGTATATGGGTGATCAACCCTTCGGATTAAGCATCGTCAATAGCATATCGACCGTCGTGTCTAGCGAATCCTCAACGGTTAGATCGACCCCGGTGGCCCGTTTGGTGAGTGGAGCAACCAGGAGGATGTAGGTTAAGGCCCCTGAAATAATATGAAGGATGTGCAGGGCGGAGCCGGGCGGCAGCAAACCGTGAGATTGTGCGAGCACGACAAACTCCACTCCGTCGTTAATATCATTTTTTAGGTGGGTTTCCACCAGCCAGTCCAGGCGTGGGCCCGGTGTGGCAGCTTCGCGGAACATTATACCTACCCAGTCCGGGTGTTGCTTCGCAAAGCGGATAATGGCTCGAAAGGCCTCTCTAATTTGATTGCGTTCCTGATCGACCGTAGGGCTTTTGTTGAGCTTGGGTAAGCCGTCAGCCAAATTTCGCATTTCAGCCCACAGCAGATTGACCGATTCCTGCCAAAGTTTGAGCTTGGTTTCGAAGTGATATTGCACCAGCGCTTTTTTCATTCCGGCGCGGTTTGCGATGGTGCCCATCGACGCAGCCTCGAATCCCAGTTCAGCAAAAACGCGAACTGCCGCCAGCAATATTTTCTTCCGGGTACGTTCCCGGCGCTGCGTGCGCAGGTTATTAGATTCAGTCAATGTCCCGTCTCTTAATCTCAGGAGTGCCACTGTACTGTCTTAAGCGTAATTTGACAATACGAATGGATAGTGAAATTATCGGGCAGGTTTTTACTAGAGATTAGTCGTATGAAAATAGATGGGCCGTTTTACGCTGATATGGATACGGCAGGCGAGGAGGCACACAGAATTGCCGATGCCGGTTACGACGGCATTTATACTTTGGAAGGCAGCCGCGACCCGTTTTTTCCTTTGGTGCTGGCATCGCAAGCGCGACCGGAATTGGATATCGCAACCGGCATCGCCGTTGCTTTTCCTCGCAATCCCTCGCATATAGCCTATCAGGCTTTTGATTTACAACGCTATTCCAAGGGTAAATTTATTCTTGGAATCGGACCGCAAATCAAAACACATATTGAAAAGCGGTTCGGGCTTGATTTCGATCCTCCGGCACCGCGAATGCGTGAATATATTCAGGCGGTAAAAGCTTTTTTTGATTGTTTTCAGAACGGAACGAGACTGAATTTTGAAGGGCGCTTTTACCGTCATACATTGATGACGCCCATGTTCAATCCCGGGCCATTGGCATGTGGCGTTCCGCCAATTTTGCTCGGTGCTCTCGGTCCACGAATGACGGAAGTCGCCGGTGAAGTAGCCGACGGTTTGATCGTGCATCCCTTTAATACCTTGCCCTTTGTTCGTGAGCAGCAGCTGCCGGCGGTTGATAGGGGTTTGCAAAAAGGCGGACGCTCACGCAGTGATTTTATTCTTCAGGTCGCGGCCATCTGCGTAACGGGCAGTAATGAGCAGGAGTTTGAGGCTGCCAAAGCCACGGTAAAGGGTTTGCTGGCATTTTATGGATCAACACCGGCTTACGTACCGCCTATGGCCGCTGTGGGCATGGACGAGCTGCATCCAAGACTGAATAAGATGTCGAAAGAGGGGCGGTGGCAGGAAATGGCCGACTTAATCGATGATGATTTCCTTCGTGCTTTTGCTGTTGTGGGAGAGCCTGAAACGATTGCCAGTCAGCTCTTTGAAAAATACGGTGCTGATGCGGACAGATTGAGTATTTATGCGCCTTACCAGTCCGCGCCGGATGTGTGGCCCGGCATCATAGCCGAGCTAAAGCGCCTAAGTGGTCGAACGGATTAATCATCGCCCTATCCGCTGGGTCTGAGTGCCGCGCCTTTACAGCGCAACACTCAGCTACCCCTATTTCTTGATTTGCTGTGCCATCATTTTATCGACCTTGTCGCTGTAGGGCGGCAGGGTGCCTGCGAGTTTTGCCAGATTGACAAAACCCTGGGTAAATACAGATTTTGAATGACTAAAGGTACGGAAGCCTTCAAAGCCCCGATAGTTGCCCATGCCACTGCTCCCAACACCACCAAAGGGCATGTCGTCACAGGCAACGTGCATGGCGATGTCATTGACCGTTACCCCGCCGGCGATGGAATTCGCCAGTACATGGTCGCGTTCAATCTTGTCCTTGCCGAAATAGTACATGGCCAGTGGGCGAGGGCGTTTGCCTATGAATTCAAGGCATTCGTCAATCGTACGGTAGGTTTTGATATTCAGGATCGGCCCGAATATTTCATCCTGCATACATTTCAAGTCGTCGTTGGGCTCGACAATGATATGCAAGGGGATTTTGTGGCGGCTCCGGTCACTCCAGTCCTCGTTGGCGGGGTTTAATTCGATCACGCGCGCACCGGATTCTTTTGCTTCGTCGATATAGCCTTTCACGCGATCAAAGTGTCGCTCGTTTATAACCGACACGAAATCGGGATTGTCGGCGATAGTTGGAAACATTGTTTTGATGGTGTTTTTGCAGGTTGTGAGAAAGGCCTCAAGGCGGCTCGCCGGGACAAAGCAATAATCCGGAGAGATGCAGAGCTGACCGGAGTTCATGGATTTTCCGGCGATAATTTTTTCGGCATATTCGTGCAAATCGCCGCTGTCGGAGACTATAACCGGGGATTTGCCACCCAGCTCAAGCGTAACAGGCGTCAGATTTTCTGCCGCGGCTTTCATGACCAGTTTGCCAATACTGGTAGCGCCCGTGAATATCAGGTGGTCGAAGGCCAGAGTGCTGAAAGCGGCACCGACTTCTGCGCCACCGGTGACAACACAAATTTCACTGTCTTCAAAGTATTCGCGAAAGAGTGTCTGCATGACTTCCGCGGTTTTAGGCGTGAACTCGGAAGGTTTCAGCATGACTCTGTTGCCTGCACCAATCGCATCGGCGAGCGGGCTGAAAATCATATTAACCGGCACATTCCAGGGCGTCATAATGCCGACAACGCCTTTGGGTTGATAATGGATTTTGGCGGTAGCGCCAAACAGGTTCATCGGCACGGGCGCCTTGCGCTTTTCCGGTTTCATCCATTTCTTCAGATTCTTTTTGACAAACTTGAGTGAACCTACGGACGTGAAGATGTCAGTCATCAGGGTGACATGTCGTGAACGGCATCCAAAGTCTTCATTGATTGCATCGCAAATCTCGGTTTGATGATCGACTAACATAGCGATGCAGCGATTGAGCCGGTCAATACGGGTTTCCAGCGCGACTTCGCCCTCGCGGACGAAAGCGGAGCGTTGCAGATCCATAATGTTTTGCAAGGGCGAGATTACGGATTCTATAGAGGGTTGGGTACTCATGGTTTGCTCCTAGTCTTCATTATTCAGGATGAAATCGGCGCAACGTTCGCCGATTAAAACGCAGGTGGCATTGGTATTGCCGGATAGTATGGTGGGCATGATTGAACCGTCGGCGATACGCAGGTTTTCAATACCGTGTACGCGCAGACGATCATCGACCACCGCCATGTCATCTTTTCCCATTTTGCAGGTACCGACCGGGTGATAAACCGATTCGCCAATGGCGCGGATGTGCTCGAGTACTTTTTCGTCGGTATCTGCCTGCGGGCCGGGTTGCAGTTCGCCACGGTGATATTTTTTTAGCGTAGGCGCATCGTATATAGCGCGAGTTTTCTGGACGGCGGCAATGGTGCGCTCAATATCGTTTTCAGTGGCAAGGTAATTGGCGCGAATGGATGGATGGGTTTCGGGGTTGCGCGCTTTTATATGCACTGAGCCACGACTGGTTGGCTGTAAGTAACAGACAGTTGCAGTGGTGCCAGGCAGCGGATTAATCCGCCCCTTTTCGTCGGGCTCGCCAGCAGCAGGAGTGAAATGTATTTGTGCATCGGGGCGATCGAGATCATCACTGGTTTTGAAGAAGGCGCCGACTTGCGAAGCCGGGTGAATTAAGAGCCCCTTGCGTTTGAACGCAAGCTTGGCCAGATTTTTAATCATGCTTAATGGCTTGAGCTCGTCATGGAAAGTCGGGACGCCAGTCAGTGAACACTGGGTGTTTACGGTGAGGTGATCTTGCAGGTTTTCCCCAACACCGGGTAGATCGTGAACCAGCTTGATGCCCATTTGCTTTAGAAATTCAGCTCGACCAACACCGGACAATTCCAGAAGCTGGGGTGAATTAATGGTGCCACCGCAGAGAATAATTTCAGCGCGACATTGCGCACGTTTTTCCTGGCCATTTTGGCGATATTTGATCGCGACGGCTTTCTTGCCTTCAAATTCAATTTTGGTCGTGAGGGCATTGATTTGCAGGTCCAGATTCGGACGGTCTTTGCACTGGGCCAAAAAGGTTTTGGCAGTGCTTTGGCGCATACCGTCCTTGATGTTCAGTTGGTAATAGCCGATGCCTTCCTGACTTTCGCCGTTGAAGTCTTCGTTGTAAGGGATGCCGGATTCAATCCCTGCCTGAATATAGAGCTGGGCCAACTCCATTTTATCCGCAGGCTCGTCAACCCAGAGCGGGCCTCCGATACCGTGATAGTGATTGGCTCCGCGCACGTTGTGCTCGGAGCGGCGGAAGTAGGGCAGTAGTTCGTCATAGGACCAGCCCCGGTTTCCTTGCGCGGCCCACTCGTCGTAATCCTGTTTTTGGCCGCGGATGTATACCATGCCATTGATGGAGCTGGAGCCGCCAAGTACTTTGCCACGGGGCCAATCCATTTCCCGGTCATTCATGTTTGGCTCAGGCTCGGTTTTATAGCACCAGCTGGATTTGGGATCTTTCATGGTAAAGGCAAAGCCCAGCGGTATATGCACCATGGGGTTATTGTCTTTGCCGCCTGCTTCCAGCAGCAATACGCGGCGGCTCGCTTCGCGGCTGAGGCGGTTGGCAAGCGCGCAGCCCGCTGAACCTGCGCCGACAATGATGTAATCGTAGATTTCGGTAGCGTTATTGACCGCTTTCTTGTCTGTCATATCTGCTGTGCCTTATTGGGTGGCAGTAAATAGTGTGGCAGTGAGTTGTTCAATTTAGTCCTGCTCTATCGGCGGGTCAAAGGTGGGGTTGCGCCCGAGACGAATGTCATCCAGTCGCGTGTTTGCCGTTTTACGCCATGCATCTTCCGAGAGAATGTAAAATTGTTTGTCACGTATGGCTTGAACTGCTCGTTCGGCAACTTCCCGCGGGTGTTTTCCCGATTTCACACCGTCCTGAATCGCATGCTCAGCCGCTGCACGGCTGTCGCAGGGGTTAATGGTGGCCAGGGTATCGGGGCGGTTGCGCTCGGCCTTGGCAATGCCGGTATTAAACATTTCGGGACACAGACAACTAACGCCAACTTGGGGGTGAGCAAAACTGAGCTCATGGTACAGGGATTCGCTGAGTGCCAGTACCGCGTGTTTGCTCATATTATATATTCCGGAATAGGGCATGCTGGTGACGGCTGCCATGGAGGCCGTATTAAGGATGTAGGCGGCTTCCCCGTGCTTTGCCAGTCGCGGAACAAAGCTGCGAATACCGTGGATGACGCCCCAGAGGTTCACACTCAGGAGCCACTGGTAGTCATCGAGTGTCGACTCCCACAGTTGGCCACCGGTAAACACTCCGGCGTTGTTGCACACCAGATGAACGACGCCAAAGCGTGCCTCTGCAAAGTTGGCCAGCGCTTCGACGCTGTCGGCCTGACTGACGTCGCATACTTGAAAAGCCGTTTCAGTGACTCGCTCCAACTCACGGGCTGCAGACTCAAGTGGTCCCGCCTCTATGTCAGCTAACACCAGCTTTGCGCCTTGTTCGGCTAGTACTCTGGCTAATTCCAGGCCGATACCACTGGCGGCACCGGTAATCACGGCTACTTTATTGCTAAATTCTTGCACATTGTCGCTCGGCTTAAACTGTGGGGCGATATGGTCGGAAATAACTATACGCTTGTAAAGTGAAACTGGGGGATGGTAGATTGTTTCCGAATTAAATTTTCGACATCTAACTTTTCAAATTAAGGGATATACCCATGGAAACACGCTTTCCTTGCACTCCAGTTGGCATGGACTTCTTCGATAATGCGCCACACTGTTTTCCTGCAACTGAGATAGTCAACGCGACGCCAGGGCAAATATTCGAGGTCTTTGAGGACGCTCACGCCTGGACGGTGTGGGCCGATCCGATTCTGAATGTAGAGTGGACTTCGCCCAAGCCGTTTAAACTCGGCACCACACGTACCGTCACCATGCAAGGTGGTATGGTGGGCTGGGAGGAGTTTATTGCCTGGGAGCCGGGCAAGCGTATGGCTTTCTGTTTTACCCATGTTGCCAAGGATAATATCGAGTCTTTTGCCGAGGATTATCAAGTTGAGGACTTGGGCGATGGCACCTGCAAGGTGACTTGGCGGATGGCGATGGCACCAAAGGGCGCAAGCCGCTTCGTGCTGCCTATCTTTAGCCCGATAATGGGCTGGTTTATTCGTCGAATGTTTAAGAAATTTAAAAGCTACACGGAGAACTATGCGGCACAAGCTGCGAAGGCTGCATAAGCTGGGATCACTCAGTCAGACCCAGTGGTCTGACTGAGCATCAATTCAGAGGGGCTTACTGCCGTTTGGCCACTTCCTTGCCAATAAGTGCCAGCGCCTCGTCGATTTCCTTTTTATCCAGTTTGCCGTCTTTGAAGAATAAGACCGTGCCTTTTTCGTCAAGAATCATCAGAGCAGAGCTCTTGGGGCTGACTCCCCATTCTTTCAAACCTTTGCCTTCCCAGTCACCGACCAGAGTCGACATGGAATAGCGGCGCTTGTTCTTTTCGAGTTCAGACAGTGCGAAGCCGGAAGCGCCAAAGGTCACATCATCGAGATTGACCACCGTTGTCACGTGGTGGAGTTCAACGGGATGTGCAATTTCTTCCAGTTTGTCAGTGAAAGGGCGGATCTGTTTCTCAGCTGAAGGGCGTGCTGCCATGTACTGCACTATTTGGACCGCGCTTTTTGTGTCCAGAGATTTGCTGCTCCATGGCTGGTAGCCGACTTCCTTTTCGTCTTTCAGGACCAGTTCGCCTTTATTGTCGATCTGTAATTCAGGCAGGGTTTTGCCGACGTCGATCGCCCATACGGATAGGGGCAGCACGCTAGCAAAGAGTAGGGTCAATAGTCGGGACATCGTCAAATTCCTGTAGTGTTTTATTGGGCCCCAGCGGGCACGGAAAAGCTTACCACAGCCGGATTGTGGAGTGATGTAGCAATTGTAGGGCCATGAGACTGAATTCAAGCTGAACAGTTCCTGCATCCGCTAATTAAACGCCGATGTGAACAAGAACTTTGCGGGTTCCCTGAAAATGGCGATGTTCCCACAAATAGACCCCCTGCCATTGGCCGAGGGCCAGTTTATGGTTCAGTATCGGGATCGACAGGCTGGAGGCGGTGAGGGCGGCTTTGATATGCGCAGGCATATCGTCCGGGCCTTCTAGGGTGTGGGTGTAGAGGGGGTCATTTTCGGGCACGAGGCGGTTTAGCCAGTTTTCAAGGTCGACACGGGCGCTGGGGTCGTAGTTTTCCTGAATCAGCAGGCTGGCGGAGGTGTGCTGGATAAACAGCGTGCAGACACCTTCTTTGACGCCGGAATGGGAAATCGCCTCATTGATTTGAGGTGTGAAGCCCTGCAGCCCTTGACGGGCTACAGGGATTTTCAGTTCCGTAATCATAGCTGAGGCCACCCTGTGGGTAGCCGTATTGTATTACCTAAGGGGCGAACCCTGCGCATTGCGCCGGATCTTGCATCAAGTTTGTAGCGATGGTTTCGCAGGCAGAGACTAATTCGTCCGGGCCGACGCTAACCTGATCGAAGAAGGTTTGCATTCCGTCACAAAGCTGCGCCGGGCCGCCGTTATCTCGGCATTGCTGTACAAACTGGTTTGGACTGCCGCCACCCGTCGGTGGCGGTGGTGCTTTGTAGACATTGGAATAACAGGCACCAAAAATGTTGCGAGACAATTGCGCGCTGGCCGCCGTAGCCTGCAGTCTCAGTCTCACTTCGTCAAAATCTTTTGTAATGGGCGATATTGCCAGAAAGACTCTGGGCGTCGGCTCTGGTGGAACAGATTGTTGTTCAAAGAAGTCGACTTGCAGCTGCGAGCCCCCGGCTGTGGATTGTTGGAGGGCACCGGCTAAATACGTTTCTACCGCGATCACGCTCGCGAGTTCAACACTGAACTGGGTGGTAGGATTCGAGATAACAAAGCCCACTCGACCCGCTTCTTTGGTGTTGTCATTGTCGATGTCGAGCAGTGTCGACAAGCCCACAGTACCAAAACCCTTAATGGATAGGCTGACGTTTTGCTGGCCTCCAGCATCACTGACCGTCATTGTCGCGAAGTTGGTGGCATCGGCATCGATTGCATTTCCCGAGTTACTGGATGTGCAGGTTTGGGGGATTTGATTGCTGCAGGTTGGCGTTGCGCTTACCGCAGTAGAAGCTCCTTTATTGTATATGGGGAGCAGGTCTTTGCTGTCGCCGCCGCCTAAATCTGCGCAGTGCACCAGATTATCGCAGGCATTGCCGACACTGTTCCAGTTGTCATCCTTCTGGTCAGTGTTGGGTGTATTGATGCAGTTGTCGTTGCAGTTTGCAGCATTGCCGCCAGTACAGGTCGCGTTGGCGCCGAATGCGTCGTCCAGAATGCCATCTTGATCGGCATCATCTTCGCAGGCGTTACCGGAATCATCGCCATCCGTGTTCAATTGGTTGGCGTTGGCGATCGTCGGGCAGTTATCGTTGCAATTGGGTGGTGCTGATCCGTTTTTACCGCAATTGGGCAGGTTTGGCTGAAGTTCAGCTATACCGTCCTCATCCTGATCTATAAAGGGATCGCACACATCACCGGTGATTTTGCCATCGACATTGCTGTCCTGAGCGGAATCAGTGTTTTTCTGGTCCGGATTGAAATTTGCAGGGCAATTGTCGACGTCGTTTAGAATTCCGTCGCCATCAAGGTCGTTGTCACAAGCGTCACCGATACCATCACCATCTGTGTCGGTTTGATCGGTGTTAGGTGTTTTCGGGCAGTTGTCGCGACCATCAGGAATCGAATCCTTATCCGAGTCAGATAGCGCAGCGGCTGCTGGCAGGTCAGCGACTGTTTTGTCGCTATCGTCGGCGGTATTGCATCCGACCAGAATCGCACAAGCTATAACCGACGTAGCGAGGTATTTCGTTAAATCATGGTAGTTCATGGTTCGTTGTCCTCGGTACTGTTGTATTAGTTAATTCTAAACTCGACGCGGCGATTTGCTGCGCGGCCATCGGGTGTTGCGTTGTTGGCAATGGGTTGCGTTTCGCCATAGCCAACAGCGCGCATTCTGTCTGGCTCAATGCCGGACTGAACAAGAAAGGCTTTAACCGAATCAGCGCGTTTTTGCGAAAGTTGTTTATTTAAGGCGGCGCTACCGACTGCATCGGTGTGGCCAGCAATTTGAACGCGCAACGTGGGTTGGGCTTTCAAAAAGGCTGCCACATCAATTAGCGCCTCGACCGAGTCGCCAGTTAGCTGTTCAGAGCCACTGCGAAATTTTACGCCGCGCAAGTCAAAGCTTTGCTTTTCAATGACGCAGCCGGTTGCGTCGACGCGCGCGCCGACCAGTGTATTTGCGCAGCGGTCTTGCGCATCAAAAATACCGTCGCCATCACTGTCGATGGGTGCCACGGGAACTTCCCTGACAGTTTCTTTGTATACCGTTTTGGTAACAACCTTGCTGCCACCAAAGGGGAGTTCCAAACCTATGCTGTAGTGTTGGTCCATATAGCCGTCGTGGAATTCGCTAAATACTGCGCGCGCGTCAAAGCGCAGCTTTAAACCGACGTCAAACAAGCCCGGCGTGACGATGCCGACGCCGACATTGCTGTAAAAACTGGTTTCATCCTTGTCCGGCTTTCCGGCCAATGAAGGGAAAACGTCATCACGAACGGCACCGATACCTAAAAGCAGGAAGGGGCGGGCCTGGTCCTGGTTCCGGAAGCGATAAACCGCGTCAACTCCCAGATGAAGTTGGTAATAGTCGGTATAGCCGGTTACGCCGGTTTCCAGTACATCGTAGGCCAGATTTGTTTCCCAGTACCAATGATCCCTAATTTGCCTGCCGACGCCCATGCGGAAGCCTTGGCCGTCATCGTCAAAAATGGCCCGATCATCGTCCTGCTGGACGTAGTAGCCTTGTGTGAACAGGTAGCCATCCTTCTCCGGCTCGGCCGATAAAGGCATCGCAAAAGGCAAGTTTATAGCAATAGTGGCGACAGCCAACTGGCGTAGGCGCATTATTCAGTTCCCCTGGAGGCTTTATTTTTAGATGTGGCAGGATGTTACCAGAATGGGGGGATGCTGAAAACGTATTAAGGGCGTAACTTGACCGCCATCACTTTTTTAGCGGGTTAGAGGGCTTGAAAGGCTGCTTAGGCGGCTGGTAGCAGGGCTGCCGAGCGCATACTGCAATTTTCCAGTGAATTTGCCGGGTGTTGTGTCATCTCAAGCACGTCATCGGGTCTGCGCAGTCCGGCGATGAAGATGAGTGGCAGGTAGTGCTCAGCGGTGGGTACTGACTTTTCCGAGCCGGGCAGGGCCTTATAGTTAATGAGTGCGTCGCTATCGTTGCGGGTAAGCGCATCTGCGACGGCCTGATCGAAGTCTCTAGCCCAGTCGTAAGGGCCGTCGGGGTTTTGCAGCCACTGCTTAATATTGTGAGCAATGTTACCGCTTCCAATTACCATGACACCTTCGTCGCGCAACCATTGTAGCGACTGGCCTAATTGAAACAGGGCTTCCGGATTCTCGCCGGTATCAATGCTCAGTTGTAACACGGGGATATCGGCGGTGGGATACATATGTACCAGTAGGGACCAGCAGCCGTGGTCGAGTCCCCAATCGAAGCTAAGATCGATTTTGCCAGCCGAGCGATGGCTAATTTCGGCGGCGAGCTCAGGCGCTCCGGGGCAAGGGTATTTGATGTCGTGGAGGGTCTGGGGAAATCCGGAAAAATCGTGGATGGTCTTGGGGTAGTCGTTAGCCGTAACAAAGTGGCCCCGGGTGCACCAATGTGCCGAGACGCAAAGGATCGCGCGCGGCGGATGACGGTTTTTCACGAAATGCCGCCAGTCATCGGTGAAGCGATTGGCTCGTAAGGCATTCATAGGGTTGCCGTGGGCAAGAAAAAGCGCTGGTTGGCTCACTAGGTTGCATCCGGTAGTTTTGCACTGCAATGCTTACAATATAGCGCATCTTCCTCGTGTCCGCCGCGTTCGCAGTTGCTGCAGCGAGTGCTGCGCCGGCTGCGCTGGGCTTCCTGGATAAGTTCGGCGCTGAATATGCCGGTCGGGATTGCAATAATGGCATAGCTGGTAAACATCGCTAGCGCAGCGACAAATCGGCCCAGTGGGCTTTGTGGCGTGATATCGCCGTAGCCTACGGTGGTTATTGTGACAATTGCCCAGTAGATGCTGGTCGGCAGGCTGGTAAAGCCGGCGGTTGGGCCCTCAATGAGGTACATCAGTGCGCCAAAAATCACGGTGACGGTAATAACGCTGAACCCAAAGATAATGATTTTGCGTTGGGATGCGCGAAGGGTTCGAATAAGCAGATTGGCATCTGACAGGTAGCGCAGCAATTTGAGTACCCTAAAGATGCGCAGCACTCGCAGAAGGCGGATGATCAGTAACTGCTGCGCTCCGGGCAAAAATAGGGCTAGGTAGCTCGGGAGTATCGCTAATAAGTCGACAATGCCGTAAAAGCTGAAAAGATAGGCCTTGCGATTGGGTGAACAATAGAGCCGGGCAATAAATTCGATGGTAAACAGTACGGTGAATGTCCATTCGAGTATGGCGAGGCTGCTGCCGAAACGAATGTGCACAGGTGCGACCGTGTCCATAAACAAAACGCCAACACTGCATAAGATGGCGACTATCAAAAGCAGGTCGAAATACTGCCCGGAGCGGGTCTCGGTGCCAAAGATGATGTCGTATAGCTGCTGTTTTAGCGTCATAGCTCGGCAACCGTGCGCACCATGGCATCCGTTAGTGTGGCTAAATCGTCGTTGTCCATAATATAGGGAGGCATGGTGTATACCAATTTGCCAAAGGGGCGCACCCACACACCCTTGTCAACAAATAGCGGTTGAAGCTCTCGCAGGTCTGCGGCTTCGTGCAGTTCAATAACACCTATGGCACCCAATACGCGGACGTCGGCTACCTGTGGCAGTGCACGTGCCGGTGCTAATCCAGCTTCCAGGGCTGACTCAATGCGCTTGATCCCATTCTGCCAATCCTGTGATAAGAGTAATTCAATACTGGCATTAGCGATGGCGCAGGCCAGCGGGTTGCCCATAAAGGTTGGGCCGTGCATAAACGCGCCTGCTTCCCCGGCGCTGATAGCGGTGCTGATTTGCGAGGTGCACAGCGTTGCGGCCAGAGACAAATAGCCGCCGGTGAGCGCCTTGCCCACGCAGAAAATGTCCGGGCTGACACCAGCGTGTTCGGCTGCAAAGAAGGTGCCGGTGCGGCCGAAACCTGTCGCGATTTCGTCGAAGATCAGCAGAATTTGGTAACGCTCGCAGAGCTCGCGGATTTGGCGCAGGTAGTCGGGCGAGTAAAAGCGCATGCCGCCAGCGCCCTGAACGATCGGCTCGACGATAAAGGCGGCAATTTCCTGATGATGCGCGGCCATCGTTGATTCAATGGCGGCAATCTCTGCGGGGTCGGCATTCTCGTGAAAGCTGGCACTGGGGGCATTGACAAAGTAATGCTTTGGTAAGACGTCGCTGAATAGGTGATGCATGCCGGTTACGGGGTCGCATGTCGCCATCGCGCCCATTGTGTCGCCATGGTAACCGGAGCGCAGCGCCATCAATGTGTGTTTTTGCGGCTGTCCCAGCGAAGCCCAGTATTGCAGGGCCATTTTAATGGCCACTTCAACAGCGACTGAGCCAGAGTCGGATAGAAATACGCGCTCTAGCCCCTTCGGCGTGAGTGATACGAGTTTTTTACACAATATGACGGCCTGTGGGTGGGTCAGCCCGCCGAACATTACGTGTGACATGTTTGCGATCTGATCGCAGGCCGCCTGGTTTAGCACGGGGTGGCTATAACCGTGGATAGCTGACCACCACGACGCCATGCCGTCAATGAGCTCGCGGCCGTCGGCAAGTTGCAGGCGCACGCCGCTGGCCGCCACAACCGGAAATACCGGTGGCGGATTATCAAAGGAAGAGTATGGATGCCAGATATGCTCTTGGTCGAATCGAGCCAGTTCGTCATTCCACTCTGTTGAGGACATGTAAACCCCTGAAGCCAAAGGCCGACAATTCTAGCGCAAATTTATGCGGCTAGTGGAAATTACGTATTACTCACTGGCGCGGGCATTGGTAACTTGTGCATTGCGAAAGCCGGGTGATAACTCGGCCGTTGACTATATAGGGTAAAAGGTGAACTTATGATGCGGGCTATCCGTAAAGAACGCAGAAAAGGAATGCACTCGATTCCAAACAGTCTGGAAAGCTACCTGAATCCGGCCCAAATTGATACCTTGTATGAAGTGGCCCGATTTGGTTGGGAGCTGCATTACGTGCGCAGGCCACTGTTTATGGAACCGGTGCCCATACTGTACAACCGCAATATGGACAAGTATGCCGTCATGGATATTGATGGTTGCTTGAACAGGACCCTAAGTGTCGCCCTGCGCCACTAGTATGCCGTGCTGCCTGTGGCGGCCTAATAGCCGGCCAGTGTGCGAATTAGCCACGCGCTGCAGACGTTCGGCAGTAGTTTTCTCAGCAGGCGCATAGTGCCGTATTTCAGGCCGACAACATGGTGAAGTTTGTTGCTGCCTAGCGATTTTAGTACAACCTTAGCGATATCCTCCGCCTGAAGGTTTACTCCCATACTTTCAATGATCTTGCTGTCATTCCCCTTCAGTAGTGGCGTTCTAACAAAGGAAGGCTCTACCGCCGTGACATGGATTCCATGTTGCTTCCACTCGATATTCAGTGCTTCTGTCATCCCCTTGACCCAAAACTTGGTCGCCGAGTAATTGGCCAAGCTAGGGATGCCATATACCGAGGAGGCCGAGGACATGGTTACAGCCCAGGCCTGTTTTCGCTGTTTCAAATACGGGAACGCAAAGTAGAAGCCGTCGAGTACGCCGCGAATATTGATGTCGATGGCAAGGTGATGACGTTCCAGCGGAATTGTCTCGAAAGGAGCGACATCCATGATGCCGGCGCAATTAAAAATTGCATCCAGATGCCCGACGGCGGCGACGTAGCTGTCGATGGCGGTTTTAAGCTCGTCGGACTGCGTGACGTTGCAAATATGAACATCGCAGTTTTCGGCACCGATTGTGGCCTGTAGGTCGAGCAGGGCTTCGCGGTTGATGTCCAGCAGGCCGATATGCCAGCCTTCAGTCACCAGTAGCTCTGCTGTGGCTCTGCCAATGCCAGAGGCCGCGCCAGTAATAATTATAGTTTTCATAGTCTTGTTTCTCATATATCAGGCTGTTTCAAGGTTTTTTTCGATTTCTGATGACAGGGGTCTTTGCCACTCGGGGGCCCTCCAAAGGTGCTCTAAGCGCTGTTTCAGAGGACCGTCGCGCGCAACGTCCCGGAACATGTCCCGCCATTCATGTAGATTGAGCGTTACGATGTTGTGGCTGCGGATCTGCCTTGGAATGCCGTACTGCACCGGCTCCTCATCGAGCTCGGCCTGAAAGGTTCCGAACACGCGATCCCAAATAATCAGAATGCCGCCGAAATTCTTATCGATGTAGATCGGGTTGCGGCCATGGTGGGCGCGGTGGTGGCTAGGGGTATTGAATATCCACTCGATCAGCGCCGATCGCTTGCCTATAGCTTCGGTGTGGACGAAATATTGATAGGCGAGGTTAATCGAGTAAGACACCATGACAGCTTCCGGCGGGAAGCCAATGAGGATTAGCGGCAACCAGAAGATTTGGCTGAAATTGAGTGAGTAGGTCATGCTTTGGCGCATGGCCGTGCTCAGGTTCATTTGCTCACTTGAATGGTGGACCACATGGGCGCACCAAAACCAGCGTATACGATGCGAGCAGCGGTGAAACCAGTAGTAGAAAAATTCCTGCGAAAACAAAAGAATAGCCCACATGCCCAAGGTCATTTCGATGATGCTTATTCGAAACTGATAAAACAGGGCCAAGGCGGCCCCGAGAAAAATAATGTGGTAGATCATCTCGACGACCTGGTAGCTGGCGCCGAGTGAGAGGTTTGCCAATATTTCCCCGGGCGCAAACATGGCGGTGCGTCCGCGACGGCGCTGGATAAAGTACTCCACGCCCAAAGTCAGCAAGAACAGCGGCGTCAGCGTTGCCAGCAGCATTTGCTTGGGTTCCGGCTCATACCCGGTGAGGGTGATGTAAAAGTCTATCCACTCAGTCAGCATTGCGAGAGTTCATCCGAATTGATGCACACTATTATGCAGATAAACGCCTTCGGTAATTGACTGCCAAGACCATATTTTTGATAATTCGCGCCATGAATAAAGAAGCATACGTTTCCAGTGCCTATGTAGGCCTGCTCTATGAGTTTTTGCAAGCTCAGGGCGAAGACCCCGTGGCCTTACTCGGACTGCCGTGGCCAAGCCATGCCAGTGAACCCCTGGGGCGCTTCCCCATGGAGCAGTGGCGGGACTTGCTGCAACGTGCTCAGGAGAGGCTGGGCACCCCGGCCATGGGGATAGAGGTAGGGCGTCTGATCACACCAGCCCACATCGGCATTCTTGGCTACGCGCTGCTAGCCTGCGCAAACCTGTCGGAGGCCCTGATTCGATTCGAGCGCTACGCGCGGCTAGTCTATGACCACGGTCCCATGGGAACGCACGTTGACGGCAAATCAATAGCGCTGGAGTGGGGCGATGATTGTCTGCACCCGGGTCAGTTGGCCGATGAAGTGGCCCTCACGGCGCTGGTACAGTTCGCCCGCAACGTTACCAATCAGCACCTGCGCCCCGACTATGTGTGCTTTCTAAACCCCGCGCCTGAAAATGTGAGCCCCTACGAAGACTACTTTGGCTGTACAGTGGAATTTGAGCAGGCTTCCACTATTGTTCGCTTTCCGCTGGACCAGCTCGACTTGCCGTTGCGTCAGGCTGACCCCATGCTGCTTAGTATTCTGGAGGCGCAGGCCGATAAACTCCTGGCGGAGCTACCGGAAGGCGACGGCTTTGATCAGGAGGTTCGGCGAGTAATTTCAAGGCGTTGCCGCACGGGGGAGCCTATATTGAGTCTTGTTGCCGCCGAGCTGAAATTGTCTGGCAGAAGCCTCCAGCGCAAACTGCAGGCTCGAGGTTTGAGCTTTCAGGCTTTACTGGACGAAACCCGACTGATGCTCGCCAAGGACTACCTGCGCGATAGCCATTTGCAGCTAACCGAAGTCGCGCAGATGTTGGGTTACTCCGAGCAAAGTGCCTTTAACCACGCCTTTCGCCGCTGGACGGGGCAGTCCCCGCGGCAGTATCGATTGCGCAAGTAGCACGGGGGCCGGCTTTTCCTTCCTCAGCAGTAGGCTATAGTTTTACACAGAGGTCTGTGTTGGAGCAGCATATGAAAGGTGTAGTACTCATATTTAACGACGATACCAGCCGCGGGATCATTTCGGCTGACGACGGCAAGCGCTATGAATTCGCCGGCCTGAACTGGCGGTCGGAGCGCTTTCCCGGCAGTGGTATGCACGTGGATTTTGAAGTCACCCCGGATTCCTTGAGTGCCGACAATATTTATATTGACCCCTGTAAGGCCAAAAGCGCCGACAAGAACCGGATGGCGGCGGCGATGTTGGCCTTTTTCTTCGGCTGGTTGGGCTTCCACAAGTTTTATCTGGGCAACAACACGCCTGCCACAATTATGTTGTGCGTTTCGCTCGGCGGATTGATCTTGCTGGCGATTCCGTCCTTGGTAATGATGGTCATCGGCTTTATTGAATTTATTATCTACGTCACGCAGTCTGATGAGGATTTCGAGCAGACCTATATTGTGGGCCGCAAGGATTGGTTTTGATGCATAAACAGCAAGGCGAACGCCCCGGAAAAATGCGAGTAGAAACGGATAGCCTCGGTGAAATCGAGGTGCCGGAACAGGCGCTATACGGAGCGCAAACCCAGCGCGCGATCAATAATTTTCCCCTTAGCGGGCAAGTCCTGCCTTGGGAATTTATCCGCGCAGTGATTTTGATAAAGCGCTGTGCGGCCGAGGTAAATGCCCAGCAGGGTGCTCTGGACGCTGATATTGGCAAGGCCATTGTAGCAGCCTGCGAACAATTGCTGGACGAGCCGCCCCTGGAGCAGTTTCCGGTAGATGTCTATCAAACCGGCTCGGGCACCAGTTCCAATATGAACGTGAATGAAGTCGTCGCCAGTCTGGCGACGGGCATACTGGGGGCAGCGGTATACGCCAACGACCACGTGAACTGCAGCCAAAGCAGTAACGACGTAATCCCCAGTGCCATCCATATTGCCTGCGCTGAAGTGCTGGCGAAGCAATTATTGCCGGCACTGGATCATCTAATCGCTGTGATTGAGGCGCGCGCGCAGCAATGTCAGCTTTACGTTAAAACCGGGCGCACTCACTTGATGGACGCCATGCCGGTGACGCTGGGGCAGGAGTTGCAAACATGGGCTGACCAACTCGGTAAAGCGCGGGAGCGGCTGTTTCAGATGCAGCCGCAATTGCTGCAGTTGGCGCAGGGCGGCACCGCTGTGGGTAGCGGTGTTAATGCGAGTCCGGAATTTGCGTCTGCTATCGTACAAGTGCTGGCATCCCTAACGGGCCTTGATTTTGTGGCGCCCGAGCGGAAATTTGATCTTATTGCGTCACAGGATACGGCGGTGGCGTTGTCCGGGCAGCTCAAAGCCCTTGCCGTAACACTGACCAAAATCTGTAATGACTTGCGCTGGATGAATAGCGGCCCCCTGGCCGGGCTGGGAGAAATTCGGCTGCCGAGTTTGCAGCCGGGCAGCAGTATTATGCCCGGCAAAATTAACCCCGTTATTCCCGAGGCCGTGCTTATGGTTGCTGCAAGCGTGATGGGCAACGACCTGAGCATCACGCTCGCGGGGCAGTCCGGAAATTTTCAGTTAAACGTGATGCTGCCTTTGGTGGCTAGCAAGCTTCTGGAGTCTTTGCGGTTGCTGACAAATGCCTGCACGGTGCTTGCGGACAGCGCGATTGCAGGGTTTGAGGTGCAGGAAAGTGCGTTAAGCGAGTCCTTGGCGCGTAACCCTGTGCTGGTTACAGCACTGAATCCCGTTATTGGTTATATGGCAGCAGCCAAGATAGCCAAGCAGGCCTATGCCGAGAATCGACCGATACTGGATGTGGCTTTGGAAAACACAGATCTTTCGCGGCAGGACCTGGAGCGATTGCTTGATCCGGCCCGGCTGACAAGCAATCAGTAGCCTCAATAGGCTCCCGGGGCTTTCTGACAGAAACTTAATTCAGCATGGGCTCCAATAGCGGCAGAACGTTCTGTACTATCAAGGGCTGTGCTTTTGCGTTCGGGTGCACGCGATCAGCTTGCATCAAGTCCGGGTTGAGGGCGATGCCTTCGAGAAGGAAGGGTAACAGTGGCACTGACATGGATTTAGCTACCGCGTGGTAAGTTTGATGGAATGCATTCGCGTAGCTTTCACCGTAGTTAGGTGGGATGTGCATGCCTAACAGGAGAACATCGGCGCCCGCTTTGCGCGATAGCTCGATCATGGTTTTGAGGTTTTTTTCGAGTAGGGCCACGGGTTGGCCGCGCAGTCCGTCATTACCACCGACCTCGATGATGACTATTTCCGGCTGATAGTGCTTTAACAGCGCAGGCAGACGCGTTTTTGCGCCGCTGCTGGTGTCGCCGCTGATGCTGGCATTAACAATTCTGTGGGGCACAATCTCCTGTTCCAGCAAACGTGCCCAGCTGCGTTGCTCCGGAACCCCAAAGCCCGCGCCGATACTGTCGCCCACCAGTAATACGAGGGCTGCCGCTTTTGAACTCAATAGGAGTGTTAAAATCGGTACAACCACATAGGGTCGTATGCGTTTAAGAGCGTGGCGACAAGCAGGAGTTAGATAATATTTCATGATTCGCGCTAATAATGTAAGTAAACGCGTCAGGGTTGCCGACGCTGAGTTGAGCATATTGAGAGGCAGCGACCTTGAAATCAAGTCGGGCGAGACAGTTGCGATTATTGGCCCTTCAGGATCGGGCAAATCGACGCTATTGGGTTTGCTGGCAGGGCTGGATGATGTCAGCGAAGGTGATATCTGGTTGTGCGGCGAACATTTGAATGTCTTGAGTGAGGATCAGCGCGCCGAACTCAGGGCACGTCACGTCGGATTTGTGTTCCAGTCCTTTCAATTGCTGCCAGGCCTGACGGCACTTGAAAACGTGATGATGCCTCTGGAATTACGAGGCGACAGGAAAGCGGAGGGAACCGCTGCAGAATTTTTGGAACGCGTGGGGTTGTCTCATCGTCTGGACCACTATCCCCGGCAACTTTCGGGCGGTGAGCAACAGCGTGTCGCCTTGGCGCGCGCCTTCGCGGCCAAGCCCTCCATTCTTTTCGCGGACGAGCCTACGGGCAATCTGGACGCCACTACCGGCAGCAGCATCAATGACCTCCTCTTTAGTATGAATAAGGAGAGTGGCACTACGCTGGTGTTAGTGACGCATGAACCGAATTTAGCCCAACGCTGCGAGAGACGCATCACGATCGCCGCAGGCGAAATCGTGTCGGATGAGCGGCTCAACGGAGCTGAAGTTTAATGCAGCATTTGCGGTGGCTTGTACGGGAGTGGCGCGGGGGCGAATTGGCACTGTTGCTGGTCTCCCTGATTTTGGCCGTTACCATCGTCAGTGGTATTGCCGGTTTTGCTGATAGATTGCAGCGCGGCATCGTCGGTGAGAGTAATAAATTCCTGGCGGCCGATCTGGTGTTGCAAAGTCCGCGCCCTGTCCCTCAGAACTGGCTTGCGCAGGCGACAGAGTTGAATTTGCGTTCGGCGCGTGTGGTCGAGTTTCGCTCGATGATAGCCGCCGGGGAGTCCATGCAGCTCGCTTCAGTGAAAGCTGTGTCGGAGGCTTACCCGCTAAAAGGGCAGATGCGTATTAGTGAGCAACCTTTCGAACCCAGCTACGAAACTGTCGACAAGCCACGCGAGGGAGAGGCGTGGCTCGATGCGCGTTTATTCCCCCTATTGAAGGTGCGCATCGGTGAGAGCGTTCGTATAGGCGAGCGTCAGCTCCTTGTGAGCAAGGTGCTAGTGTCAGAGCCGGACCGCGGTAGTACTTTCGCCGGTATGGGGCCACGTGTGTTAATCAGTACGGCGGATATTGCAGCGACCGGGGTGGTGCGCGAAGGCAGTTTGGTCGATTACCGTTATTTGTTTGCGGGCGATGACTCCACGCTCACGCAATTTCAGAACAATCTTGGCGCTTCGCTGGATGCCAACCACAAATGGCAGCGTCTTAAAGACAGCCAACCCCAAATTTCCCAAACGCTGGAAAGGGCAGAGCGCTTTTTGCTCTTGGCGGGCAGTTTCGGCGTGGCCCTTGCCGGTGTTGCGGTTGCCTTGGCTGCGCGACGCTACAGTCAGCGGCATCTGGATTCGGTGGCGGTGATGAAAGCCTTTGGTGCCAGCAGTACTTATATTCTTCGCCTTTACGTCGGCAATATTGTACTGCTCGCCGTCGGCGCGGCTTTAGTGGGCTGGGCATTGGGAATGGCGCTGCAGGAGATATTATTTACCCTGATTCAGGACTTGGTCGGCTTTCGCGCACCCGGTGCGAGTTGGGCGCCGATTATAGCCGGATCCGTAACGGCTTTTATTTGCGTTTTCGCTTTTGCCCTGCCGCCCGTAATGCGCCTGCGTCACGTCGCACCCTTGCGCGTTTTGCGACGTGACATCGGTAATGAAGGGCTGAGTGCAACGGTGAGCGGGGTTTGCGGAGTCGTCGGTTTAAGTGTCCTCATGCTGTGGTATACGCAATCGATTGAGCTGGTTGCCGCTGTTCTTCTCGGTGTCGTCGCCATACTGGGGCTGGCGGGTGTGTTGGTGTTGCGCCTGTTTTCGAGTATACGGAAATTGGCATCCCGTTTTGGCGGAGTGACACGCTTGGCGCTGTCGGCCATGTACCGCAGGCGGCACGCTAACGCTTTTCAGGTCGTCAGTCTGGCACTGGCGATGATGGTTTTACTCTGTCTGGTCGCCGTGCGTTCGAGTTTACTGAACGACTGGCAAGTTCAGTTGCCTGCGGATACGCCGAACCATTTTCTGGTGAATATCGCTCCCGAGGAAGTGGCTGACGTGAGGGCATGGTTTGACCGGCAGGAAATAGAGTTTGCGGGTCTTTATCCCATGGTGCGTGGGCGGCTGGTGACAATTGACGGTCGGGAGTTGTCGGAAATTCCGGGCGTAGATGAAAATCGTGGCAGTGTGAACCGCGAGATAAATTTGAGTTGGAGTGAGCAACTGCCTTCGGACAACAGTCTCGTTGAGGGGCGCTGGTGGGATGCTGCCGAAACGCGCGCACTGGTTTCCATTGAGCAGGAATTTGCCGAGCGCCTGAAGATTACGGTCGGCAGCGATCTGGAATTTATGATCGGCGGTTTGCCGCTCACGGCACAGGTCAGTAGCATCCGCGCCCTGCGTTGGGACAGTATGCGGCCTAACTTCTTTTTGTTGTTTGCACCGGGCGTACTCGATGGCTACCCCTCCTCATCCATCACCAGCTTTTATCTGGCGCCAGACAGTAAATTGGTATTGAACGAGCTGCTCACACTATTTCCAACGATTACGCTGATTGAAATGGATGCGGTCATCAGTCAGGCGCGGAGTGTTATCGCTCAGGTGTCAGCAGCTCTCGAGCTGGTGCTGGTTCTCATTTTGTTTGCCGCGATGCTAGTGGGGGCGGCTAATATCCAGTCGAGCATCGATAGTCGCCTTCACGAGAATGCGGTACTACGAACGCTGGGTGCGTCGCGGCAGGTTATTGCCCGAGGATTGATTGCGGAGTTTGCTTTGATTGGTGCGGTATCGGGACTGCTGGCCAGTGCGGGCGCTGAAATGTCACTTTATCTTTTGCAGACGATGGTTTTGGACATGTCCGCCTCGTGGCATCCTACTTTTTGGGTCTTCGCGCCGGTGATTGGTGCTGTATTGGTGGCAGTGTCGGGTTGGTGGTTTTGTAGAGCGGTGGTGACGACGCCACCGCTGTATGTGTTAAGGCAGCTATAGTGTGCGGCTGGCTAGCCGGCAGGAGGGTGGGCCTTGAGACCTTCTACCATAATTCTCAGGGATTTTTCCGACTGACTCTCAAGGTCGTGATAATAGCCAAAGCTATCGCCGTGATCGAGAATCAGTGTTGCCACGCCGTGTACGCCGGCCCAGGCGGTATGGGCCATGCTGGGAATGTCGTCCTTGCCAAAAATGCCATTTTCCGCACCGCGCTCAATAATATGTTGTACGCGGTAAAAGGCTTCACGGCCGGCGGCGAATAATTCGGTGAACTGTTTGCGCGGGAGCAATACAGGGCCAAACATAAGTCGGAATATTTCCGGGTTTTCCTGTGCGAAATGAACGTAGGCCATGCCCAGAGTCATCAAATCGTCGACGGGGTCTTCACTGAGACCGTCGGGGTTTAGTGTGGCGAGCAGGCGACTGAAGCCCTCTGTGGCCAAGGCGGCGAGCAGGGCATTTTTGTCTTTGAAGTGTCGGTAGGGAGCCGTTTGCGAAACTCCTATTTCCCTTGCCAAGGCGCGCAGGCTGAGTTCGTTGACGCTGCCGTCGAGCAGATGTTTTTCCGCCTGACTGAGAAGCTCTTCGCGCAAATTGCCGTGGTGGTAGCTAGAACTGCTGTTATTGCTCATAGTGTGCGTCTTGGCTTCGATGGATGTTGTCGCTGAGTATATATACTTTGAACTTGATATGTCTTGCCCCTCCGCCCGGATTATTCACGGCAGCGGCTAGGGTCTACAAGATGACGCCTCCAGTCATAGAGTGGGGGTCGGCACGCAAGTGCGCCATTTTTCCGGAAATGGAAGATTATCGCAAGCGTTTGCCTTTAATTGGTGATTTTAAGGGAGTGATGAGATGGATTTAGGATTGGCGGGAAAAGTGGTGATGGTCGCTGGGGCCAGTCGTGGTTTGGGCAGGGCGATAGCCCAGTCACTGCATGCGGAGGGTGCCAAACTTAGCCTGTCCAGCAGCGATACGAAAGCAATATCGCAGGCGGGAAGTTCCCTGCCCGGGAGCTTGGCCATGCTCTGTAATGTTCGCGATCCGCTGCAGATTCAGAACTGGGTAGACGCCACGCTTGAAAAGTTCGGGTGCATCGATGCCTTGGTCGTTAACGCTGGCGGTCCGCCGCCGGGAACTTTTGGGGATTTTGCGGATGAGGATTGGCAGGCAGCCTTCGAATTGACCTTGTTGAGTGCCGTGCGCCTCGTGCGCTCGGCATTGCCCGCGCTGAAAAAACGTCAAGGCAATATTCTGTTTATGACCTCTTCATCGGTCAAAGAGCCGATCGATTTTCTATTGTTATCGAATGTGATGCGTTCGGGGGTGGCAAGTTTGTCCAAGAGTCTTTCGCGCAGCTTGGCCGCCGAGGGCTTGCGGGTAAATACCATTGTGCCCGGCATCGTGGAAACCGACCGTATCAAGACCTTGGTTGCCAATCAGGCCGGCGTGGCGGGTATTGATGAAACGGCCCAGCGCAAGGCCATGGAGGCAAATGTTCCGATGGGGCGTTTTGGTCAGCCGGAAGAGTTTGCACGAGTGGCTGCTTTTCTGCTGTCACCAGCGGCAAGCTACATCAACGGCGAGACTGTAACTGTTGATGGCGGGACCATGAAGACGCTGTTTTAGCCCGGCCTTGAGGAGTTACCAGCATGTCTGCCCAGCTCACGCACATAGCCCTGCATGTTCAGGATCTGCAGGCCTCAATGGACTTTTACCGCCACTACTGCGGTTTGCGGGTTTGTCATGAGCGCAGGGATGAGAGTAAGACCATTATCTGGATGGCGGAGCCCGGACGTGAATCCGAATTTATCCTGGTGTTGATTCCCGGAGGCCCGGGGCGCCCTCAGGCCGGGAATGATTTCAGTCATCTCGGCTACGCGCTGGCTTCACAGCAGGCGGTGGATGAGATTGCCAGGCGCGCGAAGGAGGCTGGCTGTTTGTTGTGGCCGCCGCGGCAGGAAGATTATCCGGTGGGCTACTACTGCGGCCTGCGTGACCCGGATGGCAACGCCGTTGAATTCAGTTATGGTCAGCCTTTGGGACCGGGAGCGAGGCAGAGCGATGAGTAGTTTCCATAGCCCGGAAATGATCATTCGCCAAAGGTGAATAAGAGCCGGAGACAAAAAAGCCACCGCAAGGGTGGCTTTTCTTTTTGCCTGAGACCGCAAAGGTCTGTCAGCAGGCGCCTTACGGCAGCAAGTGTTGAACTGCGTCGCGCTCTTCAGCCAGTTCTTTTTCAGTCGCGCTCATTTTAGCGCGGCTGAAATCACCGACTTCCACGCCCTGAACGATAGTCCAGTCGCCGTCTTTGCAGCGGCATGGGAAGGAGTAGATCAAACCTTCGGCAATGTCGTAGCTACCATCGCTGTATACACCCATGCTGACCCAATCGTCGCCTTCAGTGCCCAATGCCCAGCTGCGCATATGGTCGATCGCTGCGTTAGCTGCAGAGGCTGCAGATGAAGCACCGCGTGCCTTGATGATGGCCGCGCCACGTTGTTGAACGGTCGGGATGAAATCGTTCTCGTACCAGGTTTGGTCGATCAGATCGGTTGCTTTGGTGCCGCTGACTTTAGCGTTGAACAGGTCCGGGTACTGGGTCGCTGAGTGATTGCCCCAGATGGTCATATTGGTCACGTCATTAACGGTTTTGCCGGTTTTTTCTGCCAGCTGGCTCATGGCGCGGTTGTGGTCGAGACGCGTCATGGCAGTGAAGTTACGCGGGTCAATGTTTGGCGCATTACGTTGGGTGATCAGGGCATTGGTGTTAGCCGGGTTGCCAACAACCAGAACCTTGATGTTCTTGCTGGCATTGTCGTTAATCGCCTTGCCTTGTACCGAGAAGATTGCGGCATTGGCTTCGAGCAGGTCTTTACGCTCCATGCCAGGGCCACGTGGCCGCGCGCCAACCAGCAAAGCGTAATCGCTGTCTTTAAACGCTACATTCGGATCATCAGTGCACACCACGTCGCTCAGCAGCGGGAAGGCGCAATCGTCCAGCTCCATTTTGACGCCTTGCAGGGCATCCATGGCCGGGGTGATGTCGAGTAATTGAAGGATGATTGGCTGGTCGTCGCCCAACATGGAGCCGGACGCAATGCGGAACAGCAAAGCGTAACCAATTTGACCGGCGGCACCGGTAACCGTGACACGAACGGGTTGTTTCATGAGTAGCGTTTCCTGTAAGTCGTAGAGTTCGGGGTTTTGAGCGGGCCACCTGCAGGCAGCGGATCACACCAACCTGAGCCACCCTGGCCGGGATTTGGCCGTGCCGACGACGTGCGCTGACACCTAGAGCGGGGCATATGATAGACAGCTGCGCTGCAAATTGCCATATCGGCTCCGGCCGTCCTGCGATCAGGGCGCTGTTAACTCCGTTTCACGCGGACGTGGCTGCTGCTACAATTGCGCGCTTTGTCACCGCGGAATCCCGTCACTATGCGTTTTTTGCAATCTCGTCGCCTGTCTTTACTCATTTGCGTCGCGCTTCTGTTCTTCGCGCTCCAGGTATTGTTCCGCGTGATTTTTTACTTTGGCTTTTCCGATCTCGCGCACAATGAGGCGGCGACGCTGCCGGTATTACTCAAGGCCTGGTTCATAGGTCTGCGTTTTGACGCGCGCTTGTCGATTTTGCTGACAATACCCCTGTTATTGCTCATGTTGCCGCGTCTGCACTTGCTGGAAAAGCCCTGGGCACGTCAAATTGCTTCTGTTTATGTGCTACTGGTTGCGCTGGCGATAAGCCTCTTTTCGGTCTTTGATCTGGGCCACTATGCTTACCTGGGCATTCGCATGGATTCCACCGTCGTTCGCTTTTTTGATGACGTTGCGATATCCGCCACTATGGTTTGGGAAAGCTATCCGGTGTTGTGGATAACACTGGGCGTGGTAATAGTGGGCCTTGTTGTCCATCTGGGAATATCAGCGCTGGTAAAGCACAGTTTTTCTGTCGCCGGCGCACAACTGGGCAAATGGTCGGTCAGCTGGCGTTGTTTTGTGGTGTTTATGTTTGCCTTCTGGTTGGCGATAGGGCGCTTGTCCGACGTGCCACTGCGTTGGAACAATGCCTTTTTTGCAGGCGATGCGGAAATCGGCGCGCTCGGATTGAATCCGGTTCTGTATTTCTGGGAAACCATGGATTTCAGAGAAGCTGATTACGACGAAGAGCAGGTGCGTGCCCACTACGATGTGGTAGCGGATTACCTCGGCCTGCAGGCTGGCGAGCGCGGCGACCTTAACTTCAGGCGTCACTATCCCGCTGATCCCGAGGCACCGCTGGCGCGACTAAAGCGTCCGCCCAATATTGTTATTGTTATGCTGGAGTCACTGGGTGCCAGCCGCGTCAGTGCTTACGGCAACCCCTTGAATACCACGCCAACACTGGAACACATCGCCGAGAATGGCTGGTTTTTCAAACATTTTTACGTGCCCGTATCCGGCACCGCAAAAACCGTTTGGGCCAGTATCACCGGCATACCCGATGTCTCGCGTGTAAAAACGGCGACTCGCAATCCGCTTATTGCCGAGCAGCATACGGTCGTTAATGCTTTCACCGAACATGAGAAATACTACTTTCTTGGCGGCAGTGCGGGCTGGGCCAATATGCGCGCCTTGATCAAGACCAGCATCGATAAACTGCATCTGTATGAAGAGGGTTCCTATGATGCCCCGCGTGTGGATGTCTGGGGTATTTCTGATCTGGATTTGTTCAGGGCTGCCGACAAGGTCTTGCGTGAAGTCCCCAAAGACAAGCCCTTTATGGCCTATGTGCAAACGGCAGCGAACCATCGTCCCTTTACCATTCCGGAAGATCGTGGCGATTTTGTTGAAGACAGACCTGATGATGAGGTTCTGTATCGGGCAGGCTTCAAAAATCCGGCACAATACAATGCCGTTCGCTTCCTTGATTACAACGTTGGCAAATTTTTTGAAATGGCCAAGGCCGGGGGCTATTTCGACAACACGGTCTTTGTTTTTTACGGCGACCACAATAATCGCATTACGATAACGCCGCATATGGCGCCATTCTACGAGTTGCTGGATTTGGATGGGCTGCATGTGCCCCACATGATTTACGCGCCTGCACTATTGAAGCCCAGGGTTGTGGATGAGGCCGTGAGCTTGGTGGATGTATTGCCAACGCTGGCCGGGCTGTTTGGCGTGCCCTACAACTACAGTGCCTTGGGCCGCGATATTGGCGAGCACCCGGAAGGTGAAGAGCGTTATGTGTTTACCCAAACAGCGGAAAAGCGCGACCCTGTCATTGGCGTTATCAGCAAGGACTGGATGATGCGTATGCAGTCTGACGGAAGAGATGCAAAACTGCATAAATTGTACAGCGATGACCCGACAACTGATTACAGTGCAGAGTATCCCGACAAGGCCGCCAAGCTCAAGCGTTTGGCCCGCGGACTCTATGAAAGCTCGCATTATCTTCACTATGAAAATGTCCGCAAGCATGTCGAGGCTGAGCCTGCTTCTGCCCCGGTTGCCAGCCAATGAGCAGTGTTGATATAGCTGTGCTGCTCGCCTATTTACTTGGCGTATTGGCAATGGGCGTTTATTTTTCCGGCAGAACGGCCACCACCGACGATTACTTTGTAGGTGGTCGCAACTACAAGGGCTGGGTCATCGGGCTCAGCCTGGTAGGTACCTCGATTAGTTCCATCACTTTTCTTGCATATCCGGCTGATGCTTACAAAACCGCGTGGCTTCGTTACCTGCCCAATTTGATGTTGCCGGTCGCCATATACATCGCGGCGCGCTACTTTCTGCCTTTTTTTCGGCGTGAGAACACAGTAACGGCATACGAATTTCTTGAGCGTCGTTACGGGCCTTCTGTTCGGGTTTACGGTGCGCTGTCGTTCATTGTCGCGCAGCTGGTCAGAGTCAGTACAATTTTATATTTAATATCCTTGCTGCTATTTGAAATCAGCGGTTTGGATCCCGTGTGGTGCATTGTGCTTGCCGGCATCTTTGTCTCTTTCTATACAGTTGTAGGCGGTATCGAAGCCGTTATCTGGACCGATGTGATCCAGACTCTCGTTCTTCTGTTTGGCGGCGTCGCCTGCCTGTGGGTCATTGTTTCAATGCTGCCTGGTGGATTGGGACAGATTGTTGATACCGCCAGTGCGCATGGCAAGCTTGGCTTTTCCGAGTGGCAGGATGGCAATTTGCGGCCCATCACCTGGGATGTCAGTCTTTTGAGTAAAACCGGCACCATGTTGCTGGTGCTTGGTCTGGTTAACTGGCTAACCGAATACAGCAGCAACCAGAATACGGTGCAGCGCTATTGCGCGGCCAGCTCCATCGGTGAGGCGCGGCGGGGCATGTGGGTTTGTGCGCTCAGCAGCCTGCCCATATGGGCTTTCTACATGTTTTTGGGCACAGCCCTGTATGTGTTCTACCTCCAATTTCCGGCACCGGAGGCGCTGGAAATGCTGGATGGCACGCGTAAAGCCGAGCAGATTCTACCGTTTTTTGTGCTGAGCCAATTACCGGATGGCTTGGTGGGCTTGGTGCTGGCTGCCGCTCTGGCGGCGGCCATGTCCTCACTGGATTCCAGCATCAATGCGATCTCGGCGGTGTCAGTGGTGGATATTTATCGTCGTCATCTGCGCCCGCAAGCGAGCGACCGGCATTACTTGTTGGTAGCGCGAGGGGTGGCGGTGGCTGTCAGTGCTGTGATGATACTGGGTGCCATTGCGTTTTATCACGCCGACACAAAAACGCTGCAAGACGCCCTGATGATTCTGGTCGCCTTGCTGGGTGGGGGGCTGTTGAGTCTCTACTTATTCGGCTTTTTTTGCCGCAGCGGTGGCGCCAAGCACGCTTGGCTCGGGATATCGGTAACCATGCTGTTCACTGCCTGGGTCATTCTCGCACGCAACGACTGGTTTTTTACGGCGCAAAGCTTGCCCTTTGATCTGTATTACACGGCCATTATCGGCAATGTGATTATGTTCCTCATTCTTGCCGTTGGCAGCCGCTTTGGCGCGGCGAGAGAGTAATACCGAAGGCAGGTGATACAGGGCAAAAATGGCAACACAGGGGTCGATTAAGTAGTCCCATAAATTGTTAGATTCCAGCAGCCCGAAGCGAAAGGCGAGAAGATCCAGACTTAGGATTGCAGCCACCAGAAAATAAGAGCGAAGCCATGCGAGTAGGCCGGCGGCCAAAACAAGGCCACTTAAAACGGCGGCGTTGTAGCCCAGCTGATAGGGGTCATGCAGTGTGAAGCCGAGGCTGAGCGGGTAAAACCATAGAGACAGCGGCGCCAGAATGGCGGCGAGGCAGAATATATCGCGGCGCGGTAGCTTGCCCTCGCGCCAGTTACTGAAGGCGAGTACGCAAAGCAGTACGCTGGCGGTGATGCTGAAGTCGCCAAAAGCAGCCCTCAGGAAGTAAATAGGTGCCGTGCCAGCAATGGGTATGCAAAGCAGTATCAAGCTCAGTGCGAACACCGAGAGGATGCGCGGTGCGAGGGCGGGGCGCCGCGAAGCGATAAGGCTGAATATTAATGCCCAGTTAACGACAGAGAGGGCAAGCCCGAAACTTAAATCCATTGGCTCAGCCACTCCTGCGAAAATGCGCGATGCTTGATATAAGATTTGTTCCACGTATAGACCAAATGAATAGTTCCGTCGGAGCTTTTGATTAAGTAAGGGTAGTCGTAGCGAAACCGGCAGCCACTCTCGGTACACAGTGCAGAGGTCGCAGAGTCAAGAAAGCGTTGCTGCTGCTCATCGTTGAGCCCTTCAGATGTCATAGACCCAAGTAGGGCGCTTACAAACTCTTCCTTCGGCACGCGCCGAGGCGCCGTGCCATTTTTGCTGTCGTCTTCAATGCGCAATATGGGATGCCAACTGCGGCCCTTGTCATTGGAAACGAGGAGGGTCAGGCGATTTCGTTCTTCCGAGGTGTCATTGGCGACACTCAGGATGCGGCCGCAATCCAGCACAACACCGGCCAGAGCAGAATTCGGGTTGGCGAAAGTGGTGTTTTCTGCGTTGCTCCAATCGTGTCCGCTACTACCACTTGTGGTCATCACGGCATTGAAAGGCGCCTGATCCCCTGTATCACGCAATAAGGCAATGGCGTCGTGTGCGTTGTAAGGTAGCAGAACCGGTTGAATGGCTTCCCGGCCTTCGGTCAGTCGGGTTTTAGATAATACCCGCCCATTTTCGGATATTCGGAGTAGCTCGCCAAATTTGCCCGCCATTTCGTGGTAAACGGGAAGGGCGATACTGCCATCTTCATAGAGGTAGGGCGTGCCTTTGACCAGTGTGCTGAGGTTGAAAAAGGGCGATGTCACCAAGCGCTGGGTTGAATGCCAGCTGTGACCACTATCGTCGGAGAGCGCCATATTGAGCTGGCTGGTTGCCCAGCCGCCAATTGAAACTGATACGTAAAATAAGGCCAGCCGGTCATTGGCAAGGCGCATTACCACAGGATTGCCTAATTTTTTAATGTAGCGACCTAACGCTTTTTGTGTGCTTTCTGGGGTAATAAGAGCGGTGGCCGTAGACCATTCCTGAGCTTCGGGACTGAAATACGCACCATAAATGGCGACATCCCTGGCTCCTTCGCGACTGCCCCCAAACCAGGTGGCAAATAATCGGCCATCAGGCAGCTCGGTGATTGATGCCGAGTGCACCATGTCGGTGGTATTGCGCCGTGACACGATATGCGGAAGGCCCCGCTGTCCTATGGCATAGGTTTGTGGCGTCACGTCTAGCGCCGACACGGTGTCCGAGCGATTTTGGGGCAAAGACGCCTCTGCAAAGGCGGGCTTGCTGGTGAGCGGCTCGGTGCGAAACACGGCAAAGGCCGCAGCACCTAAAAGGAGCAGCCCGAATAAATTAGTTCGGCTTAGCATTGGGAAGTTAAGGGCATTTTTTTGAGTTTTGCTCAGGATTTTGCGTTTTTTGGGATGTTGCACAATTATTATACAGGGTAATTGTAGCTGAGCTCGCGCTGGCTGTTAAGTCTTGTGTTTTCACAAAAAATTGTCCTGAGCTGGGTCTGCAAGCCTGCAAGGCGCGAAAATACTGGGCATCCGAGCGGTTGAATCGTTACAATACGCGGCTTTCAAGGCCCGGAAAATCCGTAATTCCCACATAGGTGCTGGTGTTCAAGTGACTGAAATATCCAAAAAGCAGAAGACTGAAGGCAATAAGCTGCAAAAGCGGCTGCGTCGTTATGTTGGCAAGGCCATTGAAGATTACAACATGATCGAAGAGGGCGATCGGGTAATGGTCTGCCTGTCCGGCGGAAAAGACTCCTACGCCATGCTGGATATTCTGATGAATCTACAGAAAAGCGCCCCTGTGAAATTTGAGCTGGTCGCGGTCAATATGGACCAGAAGCAGCCTGGTTTCCCCGAGGAGGTTTTGC